>JABHYP010000709.1 GCA_018656855.1 Candidatus Latescibacterota bacterium
AAATTATACCGTCGTTTATAACTGATCCTGTAACCGATGTAAATGTTTTTTTGAAAATTGATCCGGAAATTGAAACTCTTTCAGATTTGACCGCTGTGAATATACGAACGGCATCCGGTATGATACAGGACAAAAAATTTATTGCCCGCAATGTTTTTGTTGGCGACAAAGGATGGGAAAATATTAAGAAACCGGAATTATTAAGTGTAGTTAATGGCCGGGCTGGTTTAGATTTCGGAGTGCTGACAGGATTAATAGACAGGGGAAATCAGCATGATGCATCCATAGAGCTGCACGTTCCGAGATTCATGAAACCGAGGGAAAAAGGGACATTCCTTTTAACCGATGATAAAGACTATCCTTTTCTTGTTGGTACCTCCTATACTGAAGATAAAATAAAACCATACATTTCAGGATGTTTCGTTGTTCTTTCAGGTGACATTAATTATCCATTGCTTGATGTAGATTATCCGGGTGAGAGCACAGATTTTCTTCAGGATGTGTTCTGGAACTTGATAATTCATGCAGGTTCAAATGTAAATTATGTTTACGAGAATAACATCCGAATCGGAGGGCTGGGAAATCTTGCCGGAACTACCATTGCCCGGGCACAGGCGAAACTTTATGAAAATTCAGTTTTCACGGTTCACGGGAGATTATCGGACGACAGTTTCCGGGTGACCGGGAATGCTAATTCATCATCGGGGACAATTACTTACTATGGTGCCGAGTTTGATATTGAACGTGCGAAGCTGGAATTGGATACCGCAAATGTCTCCAGACCTGCGACTCTTGCGGCACGTGCGCGGACAATCGTGTATGATGATTCTACCGATGTTGATACTGAAATTCTTCTAAACGCTTACTCCATTGACAGGTTTTCAAGCCAGAGACTTGACGCATCAGGCCGTGTTGAAGCGAGAAATGATTTTCAGACAAAGAATACCAACAGTACTTTAGATACCGGCGCACTTGGCATTATTGAAATTGGATTTAGCAGCAACAATCCTGCAGATAACACACAGGGAAAGATTCTTGCCAGGCTAGGTATATCGTCAGAAAACATAAGAAATGCGACAACCGGCGCTTTTACCGCAGGTCTGGATAATTACTATTTCAGCACCCTTCTTAAGCCTTTTGAAGACACCATAAAGAGATACACCAAATTCGATGTTGTAAAATTTACGCCGTCAGTCCTGGGAAACATTGTCAGGTCGCAGCTTGGTTTCAGGGATAAATTTGGTCCTGATACTGACTATATGTTTTTCGACAGAAGCCGTATTATGTTCGGAGAATATTTTCTTAACGACTGGTTTCTCACATACAGAGGGCAATATGGTATTGGCCGTAATTACCTCCTGCGAAGAGAGCGGGGCTTTTACCACCAGTTCGGAATCCAGTATCTCCTGAAAAACAATACAAGGTTGCAGCTAAATTATGACTACGATGACATCATCAGCAAAGGTGAAAAACGTATAGAAATCAGACACGATTTCGAGTTCTGAAAATGTTAAGCAGGGGAAAAGAAACAGAGTGGCAAGGGGAGAAAGGTACTAAATAATTGATGCTTAATGCTCAACTCTTAAATATTGCAACTGGCAACAGAACAAGAAATATTTTGCGCACTGAAATTATAAACCATTTTTGCAGTAAAAAAACATAGTAACTTCAATTTATCTTTGTAATTAACTGTGTTGTTGTATATATTTAGCAATTAATTGGTTTACTTTTGCTCATGGTTGCAAACAAGAAATTTATGAGTTTACAATAACATGAAACATATTGCTGTTTAAGACGTAAAAATGTTGTGCATAAATTCACAAAAAGCCAAAATAATGATTTTAAGAAATAAATTTCAACCGGGGGTGTATAAATGAGACGCTTGCATATAAATATTATTTTTATCTTTATGTTTTTCTTGTCTTATGATACAGCCCTTGCCCAGAGTAATGACAGAATCCAGGAAATAGTTGTAGAAAGCAATGTCGATATCAAGAGCCTGGTGGTAAATCAGAGCGGTTTAAAAGTGGGGAACGCTCTTTCCAGGGACAGTGCAAGCGAAGCGATAAAAAGACTCTGGAATCTAGAACTTTTCCGGGATGTCAGCATTTCAAGCGAAGAATTGGAAGACGGTTATAAAATTATTATAAAGGTAGAAGTACTTCCGGAAGCCAGAACAATAACAACCAATGGTTTTAAAGAGTTTGAAGAAGAGGAAATTCTGAATGCCATTGAACTTGTTCGGGGCAAGATGATAGGCGAAGGAAAAATCATAAAAATGAAAAAGAAGATTCTGAATATGTACCATGAAAAAGGTTTCCTCATGGCAAAAGCGGAATTTCAGTTAAAACCGCTTCCCGATGATTCTATTAAAGTCGATATAATAATTAGTATGAATGAGGGGAAAAAAGTAAAAATAAAATCAATCAGCATAGAGGGGAATCAGAATATAAGTGACAGACGGCTGACGAAAATAATGGAAACGAAAGTGCATCGCTGGTACCGTTCCGGAGAATACAAAGAAGATGTGCTCGAAAAGGATAAAGAATTAATTGTCACTTTATATAAAACCAGAGGATTCCGTGACGCAGTCGTTTTACGTGACAGCTTATTTTACGGTGAAGAAGATGACAGGATAAATCTGATTATTTATGTGGCTGAAGGCAAAGAATACAAATTCGGAAAAACAACTCTGGAAGGTAATACACATTTTACAGATGAAGAACTGCTTGCATATGTTACGCATGAAAGCGGAGATATTTTTAACGAAATGCTTATCGATAAAGTAAAATATGATGTGACGGTGGATTACAATAACGAAGGGTATCTCCAGGCAATGATTCAGGCAGTGCAGTATGCTCATGGTGATACGGTAGATATTCATTATGATATTGCAGAATGGAGTATTTCGAGAATAGCGAGAGTGATTATCGAGGGGAATGTAAAAACTCATGAGAAGATTGTTAGAAGAGAAATTACCCTTCTTCCCGGCATGGCGTTCAACCGGGACAAACTTGAGCGCTCGCACAGAGAAATTATGGCGCTTAATTATTTTGATCCGAGCGGTGTACTGATCGATTATGAACCTGCCGAAAATGAAAATGAGGTTAATATTAAAATAAAAGTTACCGAGAAATCTACCGGTATCGCGCAAATGGGTGCGGGATATTCCGAGAGAGACAGGCTTATCGGGACTCTAGCCTTTTCAAATTCCAATCTTTTCGGAAGAGGTCAGGGAATCAATTTTAACTGGGACATGGGTACACGGCGCAAGTCTTTCCAGCTCGGATTTACCGAGCCGTGGCTTCTTGATACCCCTACGATTTTTTCCGTAAGTATTTATGATATTGCCCGAAGCGATTATACATCCGCTTTTGACAGAGAAAAACGCCGCGGTGGGTATACGAGGCTCGGTCGTGAACTCAAATGGCCG
>JABHYP010000710.1 GCA_018656855.1 Candidatus Latescibacterota bacterium
AGGTGAGTTTTCAGGTAGTACCTCAGGGTAATGGATGAGCCGGGAACCAGGTACGCATCGAAGAGTTTCTGCACTCCGGCATAGTTATCAACGTTCGTATAAGGAGTAACCTTCTGCTCGATGGATATATTGGGATCGCCGGGAACCATTTCGTTTACACGTATATTAGGATCGTATGCGGTATCCTGCCAGGGAGGGTACGATGCCCATGACCTCAGGGATCTGGTTTCAAAATTCTCGCTGTACGTGAAGGGTTCCAGCACAATATCGGTATCCGACATCACTGCGCCTCCTGTAAGAATACATATCAGAAAAAGCAAAATAAAAAATTTCTTCATGGTGTTTTCTCCCCGTTTTTTAAATAGGTTTCAAGTTTTTAATTCAAAATTCAATGTAGGGGCAAACCTATGTGTTTGCCTTAATAAATATAATTCAAAAAATGCCGTAAAAGGCGCAAGAGATAATTGGTCACCGTGCAGAGGTAATCCTATGTTATTACCCTAAAGATTTGAACCAGGATTTACATGATTAACAGGATTGCCCGGATTTGTTTTCTTTTTTTATCGTGGTAATTCGATAAAATCCAAATAATCCCGGCTCAGAAAGCGAAAATAGATGAATTTATACACATTACATCAAACACATATTTTATATACTTTAATCTCCTGTCATGCTTTGAACAATCCCTTATACCGCCACTTTTATCAGTATCTTGTGCAGAGCGCCTGTTCCGCCCTTTGGAGTGTGACCGTCCCAGGGAAAAAAGATCGCGAACTGATTCGGCTTAACCTTTATCCAGGTGTCAGGCTCCTCAGCGAAGAAACCATAATCATCTTTATCGTCAAACGGCTTCGCCACAGTAACGCATTCGCTTGCCGGTTTCCAGCCGAACTCGTTAATTCCTGCGACACCTAACTGGATATCAATATACTTTTTATGTAACTCAAGCTGCGCTCCTTCGCGCCCCTCTCCTTTTGCACGGATCACCATTGCATAGAGACGGTCGCCGTCGATTTCGATACGCCCCTTGAGTTTCCAGATATTAAGCTTTTTCAATAACTCAAATACTTCTTTGAATCCCGGATTAATACAGTAATATTTATCAGCATTTTCAAGACTGTCCAGAATCACAATTCTCTCCTTTCGATTTTTTATCGGGCATATGATTTTATATAATATTATATCAACAATTCTTTAAAGTAAATAAGTAACTTTGTTAATCCGGATAAATAAGTATTTTTTCTTTATCAGGAAAAACTCATTATAATAATATGTTGAAAGATAATATTTTTCTTGACTTTCACCTTTCCAGGTAATAGTTAAAGAATGAGCGGATTATTTCGAAATATTCATACCTGATGCACTGTAAAAATGAATATAAACCCACATTTATAATAAGGAGGATACTAATGAAGTATAAAGTCATTACGAGTAAAAGAAGAATATTGTTATTTTTAGTGTTGTTTTCATCTTTTTTCTGTATGAGTATAACTGCCGAGGAAACGGCAGAAAAACCGATAAAAACCGGAGAACAAGAGGAATCAGGAACGCCGAAAATGCCCAAAAAACCTTCAGCGACCGGCATACCGGCCCGAATTGTAAGTCTTTGCTTCTACGGCAATGACCTTAGAGAGATTACAAGAGTGATTGACACCGAGGGTGCGAAAGGAATTGATCTTGTTTGCCTCCCGGAAGCATGGACTGGGCCGGAAACTCCGGAAACACTTGAAGGTAAGACTATCAGGGAGATGTCGAGGCTGGCAAAAAAACATTACTGCTACATAGTCTGCCCTATTTACCGTCAGGAGGAAGACCGGCTGTATAATTCGGTTGTGCTGATAGACCGTGAAGGGAAAGTGGTCTGTATCTACGACAAAGTGTATCCATACTGGAGTGAATTTGATATGACTCCACCTATTGTTCCGGGGCAAAAGGATGTAGAGGTTTATGAGACTGATTTCGGAAAAATAGGTTTTGCGGTCTGCTATGATGCTAAATTCCCCGAAATCTGGCAGCGGTTACGGGATAAGGGAGCAGAACTGGTAATCTGGCCAAGCGCATATTCGGGAGGTACGGAACTGCAAGCATTTGCGCTTCTGCATCACTACTACATTGTGACGAGTACATACACACGTGACTGTCTCGTTTATGATTTAACCGGCAAATGTCTACTTGATGAAAAGAGAATCAGCGGCATCAACGTCTCACGATTTACGCTGGACATGGACCGCCGTATTTTCCATTACAATTTCAACAAGGAGAAACGTGACAGGCTGCTCGAGGAGCGTGGAGATGACATCATACTCGAAGTAGATATGCCTCGCGAGGAATGGTTTGTGCTGAAAGCTAAACGGCCGGGAGTTTCAGTGAGGCGGCTTGCACAGCAGTACGGCCTTGAAGAACTACGGGAGTACAAGGAC
>JABHYP010000711.1 GCA_018656855.1 Candidatus Latescibacterota bacterium
CTGTACCTAATGGCCCCCTCCATTTTGACCAATTCTGTGCAAAGACAAAATCCACACTGATTAGAATTACAAATCCTGCAATAGCAACGACCAGTCGATAAGGTTTTTTCATTTTGACTCCGCTTCGATTATTTATGTTAAAATTGAAAGATATCACTGCTCAGCTAAAGAGAAGATAACTCTGATGGTATGTGATCTCCGGATGATATCTGTTTTGAAATAGCAATATTTGTTGATTATTACAACTCTAAACGCTATTATAAAGCATCGTAAAATGTTACTCCTGATGATGTATATTTCGTAAGACAAGAGACAATTAAAAAAAACTCTGGAAAATCGAAAGAGAAAAAAATAAACAGTTAGAAACAGTCGAAACTATACCTTGATTTTTATAGTGATATACTACCATAGCTGCTGAATATATACAACATCAGTATTATTTGAAATAATATTTGCAATTGGAATTTGCATTGAACCAGTGAATATATATAATAAAATACTACTTAATGAAAGTAAAACAAGATTAAAAATGGAGTTAACTTCTTAAATATATTATTTTTGTGTTGAAAAAACACGTAATTACAATGGAGGTACTTTTAATGAAAGCCCTGTTTCAAAAAGGCGCCAATGATGGAGTTTTTGAAAATGGTTCCAGGCGTAATTTTCTTAAAAAAACAAGTTTTGTATCTATCGCCGGTTTAACCGGGTGTGCCCGATCAACGGAACAACCGGATACTCTTGCGGACAGCTCAATCCCAACCTATGAATCAATAGGGGTGCGGCCATTTATCAATCTTTCCGATGTTACTACCATCTTTGGAGGCTCGCTGATGCTTTCCGGTGTAAAGATAGCAATGGAGGAAGCAAGCAGGCAATTCATCCACCTGGATGAATTAATGGAGTGTGTGGGTGCAAGGCTTGCAAAACTCACCGGCGCTGAATGGGGAATAATCGCCGGGGGATGTGCGGCGTGCATGACCGGAGCGACCTGCGCCTGTGTTGCCGGCACCGATCCCGAGAAAATGGCAATGCTTCCGGACACCACCGGCATGAAAGATGAGGTTTTAGTTCAAAGGATTCATAGAGACCAGTACGATCGCGCTATCTGGATGGTAGGAGTGAAGATGATCGAGGTTGACACGGCTGAAGAGCTGGAAGCCGGAATTAACAATAAGACAGCAATGATTGAAATTCTCGGCAAAGGTCTTGACAGGAAAGGAAGTATTACTCTTGAAGATTTTGTAAGGATCGGGAAAAAGCACAATATTCCTATTATGGTGGATGCTTCGGCAGAACCTTTTCACCTTCCAAATCCCTATATCAGGGCGGGTGTCGACATGGTTGGTTACAGCGGCGGCAAACACATGTTCGGTCCTCAGAACTCGGGGATACTCCTCGGGCGCAAGGAACTTGTTAAAGCGGCTTTTTTGAATCTGGCGCCGCATCATGCGTATGGGCGTCCTATGAAATGCGCAAAAGAAGATATCATGGGAGGTCTCGCTGCGGCTGAACTCTGGGCGAAACGAGACCATGATGCGGAATTCAAGGAGTGGGAGCGAATGCTGCAATATGTTGCAGATAATATTAATCCGATTACCACCGTTGAAGCAAAAATTGTGCATCCGACGAGGCGTACGAACGTATACCCGCGCCTGGTTATCGACTGGGATCAGACTAAGGTTAAGATAACCAAGGAAGAGGTTTCAAAACAACTGCTTGAAGGAGAACCAAAAATTAACTGTTTTCCCGGATATATCATTTCTGTGACTATGCAAACGGGAGAAGAGATACCGGTGGCACGTAGATTTTACGAAATCCTTTCAAGTGCCGTATGAAAATTAAATGAACAAAATTTAAATATAAATAGTGGATGAAACTAATGAAACATGTAGTATGGATTATTGTTATTTCGATTGGATTTTTTTCTTTCAACTTTGACGGCATTACTGACAATTCGTTCGGTCAACCCCGCCAGTTCGCCACAGGTTTTACTTTTCCGGAAGGGCCTGTCCTTGACAGAGATGGCAACCTCTACCTTGTCAATTTTAAAGCCACCATGATCCACAGGGTAACTCCCGATGGTAATGTGTCCGTAGTCTTTGATGTAGGAGCGTTCAATAACGGCGCAATATTTGACAGTGCAGGAAACCTTATCATAGCGAGTTCGGGACTGCGGGCGATTCTCAAGCTCGATCCTGAAGACGGTCTGACTGTGCTCGCCGCTGTCAGTGATGGCGATTCGCTTCTGGGGCCCAATGATATGGCATGGGATGACAGAGGAAATCTGTATTTTACCGATCCGAAAGGTTCCACCGCTGAGAAACGTATCGGGGGGATACACTATATCGGGCACGATGGCGTTACCAGGAGGTTTGCCGGGGGACTGGCTTATCCGAACGGGATAGCTTTCGATCTCGATAAATCACATGTTTATATTTCCGAAACGATGGCTCACAGGATTCTCCGGTACGAGGTCAATCCCGATGGAACGGCAGGGGAAATGTCAATATTCTTCGAATTACCTGAGGATTCCGTTCCCGATGGTATGAAACTCGATGTGGAGGGTAATCTCTGGATTGCGGTACACACACTGGGAGAAGTATGGCAGATTTCTCCTGAAGGGGAAAAAATTCAAGCTATCAAGATGCCGTCGAAGCTTGTAACAAACTTGACTTTCGGTGGGAATGACATGAAAACCATGTATGTTACATGCCCCGAGGACTGGGTGACGGATAACGGCAAAGTATATACTCTCAGGGTGCCTGTAGCGGGAGTACCCGTAGTGCCTTCCAACTGACCGTTATGTTTACTGATTGAAATGAGATAGCATGAATATTCAGGAGTAAATCACTAAATTGAAGTGTTGCAAAATGTCGTTATTTCTGTGTTTTTCTGTGGTTGAGGGGCTGGATATAAGTAACGCTAAGCGCTCAGACTTTATAAAAATTCTTCTCATATAGTCTGATTCGATGGAAGATACTATGGTAAAAAAACTGGCGGATGAGCTTTTTAAGGCACATGCGGACTATCTTCCTCAGTATGAAATATTGCGAGTATTTGCTTATTAAGTTTGGTATTGGGACTTTCGGAAATGAACTACCCCGACGCAAGCGTCGAGGTATCAAAAAACACACTCACCCCCTGTCCCCCTCTCTCGCACGCGAAAGAGGGGGACATATCGGTACATCCCGGACTCGGGTTCCCCTCTCTACCGGGTAGAGAGGGGTTAGGGGTGAGTCAGGATTTGATGGGGGTGGATTATGATTTTCCCCCGATGCAAGCATCGAGGAATTCTTTCGGATTAAAGAAAGGGGCACATTATGCGCACTTTCCTTTA
>JABHYP010000712.1 GCA_018656855.1 Candidatus Latescibacterota bacterium
ATTTCAGCGGAGAAAACGACCTCAGAGTTACTCATTCGTATGATGACGCCGGCACGTTTATCCTTCTGCCGCCTTCCGGGTGGAAACTGCTGGGAGCGAACTATCATGTGGAAATATATGAAGTTCCGGAGGGATGGAAATACACTGAACCGGACAGCAAAACTCTGGTCAGGGGCGCGCTTTTACATGCGGTCGAGATGGATGAATTGATGCGATTTTATTATTGCCTTCATCCTGATTTTATGAGGACGCTTGACAGGAATTCGTTTTACAGTTTTTTCAACATGTTGAAAAACATGAGCGGCGAAGAGAGACAAAAATTTTTGGACGAAAAAGCACTTTATGGAGAGATCAGCGGGAAACTGAAAATAAACTTTAAGATATAAGGGATAAGGGGAAAGTTTATAGATTATGGTTTATGGTTTGTGGTTTGTGGTTTATAAGGAAAAGGGTGAGGGTAAATCGTAAATATAATTTTCAATGAGCAATTATGAAATATTAAAAAGGACAACGGACTATTTGAAACTTGAAATCTGAAACCTGAAACTTATTTTTCGGAGTAAATCATGAAAAAAAACGTATCGAAAGTTGTTCTTGCCTACTCTGGAGGCCTTGACACATCGATTATTATACCATGGCTCAAAGAAAATTACAACTGCGAGGTTATTGCCATGGCCGCCGATGTGGGGCAGCATGAGGAGCTTGACGGTCTCGAAGAGAAGGCTCTTAAATCAGGCGCTTCAAAGCTGTACATCGAGGATCTTCGTGAAGAATTTGTGACAGATTTTGTCTACCCCACACTGATGGCTGGAGCGGTGTATGAAAGTAAGTATCTTCTTGGAACATCGTTTGCCCGGCCGCTCATAGCGCGTCGGCAGGTTGAAATAGCGCGCCGTGAAAACGCCGATGCTGTCAGCCATGGCGCCACGGGCAAGGGAAATGACCAGGTGCGTTTTGAGCTGACATACAAGGCTTTTGCACCCGAGTTGACTATCATATCACCATGGCGTGAATGGAACATAAAAAGCCGTGAGGACGCCATAGAATATGCCGCATCGAAAAATATTCCTATTGCGCAAACGAAGGAAAAAATATACTCCCGCGACAGAAATCTCTGGCACATCAGTCATGAGGGCGGGGAACTCGAAGATCCATGGAACGAGCCCCGTGAAGATGTGTATATGCTGACTGTTTCTCCCGAAAAGGCGCCTGATAAGCCGGAATATGTTGAGATAGACTTTGAAAGCGGGAGGCCGGTTTCTCTCGACGGAAAAGCTTACAGCCCCGTAGCTCTCGTTGAGAAGTTGAATGAGATCGCATCACGCAACGGTGTGGGGCGAGCGGATATTGTTGAAAACCGCCTGGTCGGAATGAAATCACGCGGCGTTTATGAAACTCCAGGCGGCACGGTTCTCTATGAAGCCCACAGAGCGCTTGAAACCCTGACGCTTGACCGAGATACAATGCACTATAAAGAGGGAGTTGCACTGCGTTATGCTGAACTTGTATACTATGGCAAGTGGTACAATCCGCTCAGGGAGGCGCTCGATGCTTTTGTGGAACATACCCAGATACACGTCACCGGCACCGTGCGAGTCAAACTCTATAAAGGTAACTGCGCGGCAGTCGGTATAAAGAGCCCGTACTCACTATATCGTGAGGACATCGCCACATTTTCTGAAGATGAGGTTTATAACCAGTCGGATGCTGAAGGTTTCATTAATCTTTTCGGTCTTCCGGAGACAGTCAGCGCAAAATTCAGAAAGTGACATCATCTATGAAAATAAATCGAAGAGAAGCATTAGAGCGGGTAGCTGTGGCGTGTACCGGCGCTATGCTTTCACGGTGCGTGCATCAAAGTGAGGCACGAAGGCCCAATATCATCTTCATCATGACAGATGACCAGACAGTGGATCAGATGAGCTGTTATGGCAACAAAATTCTCAATACCCCGAATATGGACCGACTGGCAAACGAAGGGACGCGGTTTGCAAATAGTTTCTGTACAAATTCGCTTTGTGCGCCGAGCCGTGCATCTATACTTACCGGTTGCTATTCCAGTATTAGCGGTATTACCGGTAACTCTGAGAAGAAGGGAGATGTCGAAAGGTTAAATCCCGAACTTCCAACATTTCCGGAACTTCTTCGGCAAGCCGGCTATTACACGGCTCTAATAGGGAAATATCACATTCGCCATGATCCGAAAGGCTTTGATGAGTGGCGGATACTGCCGGGGCAGGGCTCATACTTTGACCCTGAGTTCATAGAGAACGGTGTCACAACCCAAAACAGGGGATATGTGACAGATGTAATTACGGACAAAACTATGAACTTTCTCAACAGGATCGATAAAACACAGCCGTTTTGCCTGGTATACCAGCATAAAGGACCACACCGGCCTTTTACGCCAGCGCCGCGTCATGCGAACCTTTGGAACGATATGGAATTTCCATATCCCGAATCTTTTCACGATGATTATGCCACCCGGCGTATCGCGAAACTTGCCTCGGATATGAAGATTGAGGTCAGCCTTGCCGGGGATTACGATGATCTTCCTGAGGGTCTCTCCGAAGAGGAGAAGAAAAAATGGATTTTTCAACATTTTGTGAAAGACAGTTACCGTGCGGTCGTCGGGATAGATGAAAATCTCGGCCGTATGCTGGACTACCTTGACGATCAGGGGCTTAGAGAGGATACGCTCATCATCTATACCTCCGACAATGGATTTTTTCTGGGAGAGCACGGCTGGTATGACAAGCGGTTCATGTACGAGCCTTCTCTCAGGATTCCGCTTGTTATCCGATATCCGCGGCTCGGCGTAGCCGGGCAGGTCAGCGACGAAATGGTTCTGAACGTTGATGTCGCCCCGACCATTCTGGATATTGCCGGAATTCCTGTGCCGGATGTCATGCACGGCCGGAGTTTGAAACCGATACTGGAGGGGAATCCGCCTTCAGGTTGGCGGCAATCCGTATATTACGCCTATTACGAG
This sequence comes from Candidatus Latescibacterota bacterium, assembly GCA_018656855.1. Classification (GTDB taxonomy): domain Bacteria; phylum Latescibacterota; class Latescibacteria; order Latescibacterales; family Latescibacteraceae; genus JABHYP01. The sequence continues at coordinate 2,993 of JABHYP010000712.1, forward strand.
GATTCCTGGCGCATGTACCAGAACCTCGATCCCGAACTCCTGAACGACGAGACCTATAAGAAATACTTCACGGCTCACCGGGTAGGGCCTCATCGCGGCGTTCGCACAGACCGCTACAAGCTCATCGAGTATTACACCGAGGGCGATTATTTTGAACTGTTTGACCTTGCGGCTGATTCGCATGAACTACGAAACCTGTATGGCGAATCCGGATATGAGGGCATAACGCGCGAGCTTACAAAGGAATTACAGAGACTCAGGAAACTGTACGGAATTGTGGACAAATCCTGATGATTTATTATATTATTCCTTTAACCGGGCACTACTGAAACTGAACAATAAAAAATCACCTGCGAGGATTATATATGAGCGATTACCCTGATTTTTTTCAGGAACACAGGCTTGCAAAACGGGCAAAACTTCTTGAGGACGGCGTCAATCCCTATCCTTACTCGTTCTCCGCAACCCATACTATATCGGAACTCATCGAGAACTTCGAAACTCTTGAAGCGGACAAAAGCGAGGTGATATGCGCTGGCCGTCTGCTGTCTTCAAGGAAAATGGGTAAATCGTGGTTTCTGGACATTATCGACAGAGACTGTAATTTACAGACCTATATCCGATCCGGAGAAGCTTCAGAGGATACAGTTAAACTTGTTCCCAACATTGACATCGGCGACTGGCTCGGAATTACCGGCCAGCTTTTCAGAACACGCACCGGCGAACCGACCATCCTTGTAAGGAACATGGTAATACTCGGCAAATCGGTAGCGGATGTGCCCTTCGGGAAACTGCACGACGGGACTACAAGTTATACGCTTTCGAACACCGAAGTACGCCGACAGAAGCGTTATCTCGACTGGATTACCGACCCCGAATCTGTAAAACGTTTTGAACTACGTTCAAAAATTATTTCCCTAACCCGGCGTCACATGGAGGGTGAGGGATTTCTCGAGGTGGATACACCGACGCTGGAGATGGTATACGGAGGCGCCGAGGCGCGGCCGTTCACTACGACAGTTCAAGCTCTCAGCGGACAGAGCGTCTATCTCAACATTTCACTAGAACTTCCACTCAAACGGTATATTGTCGGCGGATTCCCGAAAGTGTTTGCTCTCGGCAAGTGCTTCCGAAATGAGGGTATCGATGCCACCCATAACCCTGAATTCACACTGCTCGAGTGGTACGAAGCCTTCACCGACTATGATGACCAGATGCGGCGGTTCGAAAAACTCACCTGTTTTGTTGTCGAGCAATGCACGGATTCGCTCAAGATAAAATTTCAGGAGAGGGAAGTCGATTTCACACCGCCATGGAAGATAATACGCGTTCCTGAAGTGGTCAGAGAAATTTTCGGCTGCGAATATGAGGATATTGACCGTAAAGCCCTCGAATCCCGTCTCGACAGTGAAATGAGCGATGAGAAACTTTCATACATTGGAATCAGCCGGGATACTTACCGCGCTCAACTCGCCACTGAAAAACTCGGTGCGCTTGTTATGGAGATTGTCGAACGCGAACTCGAATCTTCCGGCAGACTCTGGGATCCCTGTTTTATCTGCGACCATCCGCGCGACATTTCACCGCTCACCAAGATCAAGCGCGGCAATCCAAACTTTGTCGAACGTTTCGAGCCTCACATCGCTAATTTCGAGGTGGGAAATGCATACAGCGAGCTTACCGATCCTGTGGAGCAGTACGAGCGCTTCACTACCCAGCGTTCAGGGGATACGGAAAAAGATTACGAGGAACATCCCATCGACATGGATTTCGTCCATGCCATCGCTTGCGGCATGCCGCCCACCGGTGGCGTCGGGTATGGTATCGACCGTCTTGTCATGCGCCTTGCGGGGAAGGAATCGATCAGGGATGTTATTCCGTTTCCGATGAGAATGGGGAAGGGTGGGGAGTAAACATATCAATATTTATAATAATTTACTACTTCTGCATCGTGGACGGTTTACAGTAAAGGTAGTATTATTGGGACAAAGAGACAGAAGCAAAAAGTATATAAGGCAAAGGGAAATAATGAATACTCAATTCCCAATGCTCAACTCTAAAATATGGCAACGGATTAATACAAAATCTGAATTTTAGAATCCGGAACCTGGAGTTTTGTATTTGGAATTAATAATCGATTTTTCATAACGGAAACCGTGTAAGTTTTCCTTCGTTTTTTATCATTCGGTCGAGGCTGAGCATATTCATCATCATGTAACGCGGCTGGTGGAAATTCCCCATTCTATAAATGGATATGCTCTCTCTTTTTTTATCTTCGCCGAACCGATCGACAGCCTGACGCCATACGCCATGATCGGTGGTCATTGCCCTGAGTGTGAATCCGCGCGCTCTTTCGTACCACTCCTTTGCCCACACATCGCCTGTGTACTCGAGGATGGTCATGCAGGCAATCAATATCTCGCAGTGCGCCCACATGGTTTTGACCTCAAAAACCGGGCCCGCGGGATGATCGGAACCAGCGAACACGTGGTACATTGTGTCACCCATTCCCTCGAAAATATAATCCCAGCTCATTTCAAGAATTCGGCGTACACGGGTTTTCAGGATATTGAAAGCCGTTCCGTTCCCGATACGAATGGCCTCATACATTGCCATCCACTGCGTTTCAATGGTGTGTCCGGGAGATGTTCGCTTCTCGATGGAGGATATTCGTGAATAGTCATGTTCAAGTATCTCGTTCGAGATTCCATAATCCGGATTCCAGAAACTGTTCATGATGTGATCAAGATGCTCCCTTGCGAGTTCGTCCAATAACGGATCATCATGAAAGTTCAGCAGTTGGGTGAGAGTCCAAACCATCATGAACGAGTGCCCCTGCGAGCGCAGTCCCCTTTTTGGATAACCGCTCAGCCTGACGCCGCCATAATCAGGATCATTATACCGTTTCGCCGATGTCAGGATCGAGGTTTTCGCAAGCTCAATGTCCTCCTCCTTGCCCGCAGCCTTGTAATATTCTGCAAGTCCGGTTGCTGCAAACATCGCCCCGTAGATGTCCTCGCTTGTTCCCTGTCCGCTGCTCTTCATGACTTTCCCGGAACGGTTTACCGCCTCATGCCACATGCCATTTCCCGCATGCATGTGTTTCACCATAAAATCGCGCGATTTCTTCGCAACAGCAAGCCAGCGCGGATCTTTGCCAAAATTATTGTACAAAAAGGAATATACCCATACACCGCGCCCCTGGTACCAGATGTATTTTTCATCGTTCTGCACCGAACCGTTATCATAAAGCTCACACATAAATCCGCCGAGTTCGCTGTCGTAACCGCCTCTGTCCCAGAAGGGGAGATACCTGTTTAAAAGACGGTCGTGGTAATCGTCCCTGAGTTCCTCAAGGCTCATCCCTGCGATTTTGGCGGGCAAGACCTTATAAGTGCCGGTTTTAAACGTTGTTGGCGGTATAGTCGGTTTTGCGTAGGCAGACAATGTTCCAGTCAGCCCAGCCGTCAGAGCAGTTCCCATAAAGTCGCGTCGTTTCATATATTCTCTCCTTGAATAGCGATATGCACAGTCAAAATGTTTATACAATTATCTTGTTGTATTTTTTTTAAATATAGGAACTCTCTGGGATTCTTTATCGTTTCAGTCAACCCATGAATTCAGTTTTTCTTCGTTTGAAGGATTATGTTTCCGTGTTTTGCTCATCCCAGTCTAAAAGTCTTTGTTCTCCCGGTAACTGGCGTAAATGGGTAATATCCTGGATTACTTCTATAGTGCCCTTAAATATTTTCTGTTTATCACGGATAGCAAGGTAACTGATGTAAAGAAATTTTCCGTTCATTGTAATCCAGAAATCCGCACTGTTTTTTTCCTTTGTAAATAAATATAAGAAAATAAATTTTAGATTTCCACTGCAGTGTTATTACTTTATAATATACAATTGTAAATCCTCATACAAACTTTAATAATTAAAAACTAACTACCCCGACTCAAGCATCGGGGAATTCTTTAGATTAAACACGACATCAATCCCGGCAGGATAGCTAAATCCATGAATTCATGCAATAATGCCATAACCTTCAAAGATTTCCATCTTGCTTCCGGTATTTATTTCTATCGGCTGAAAACGAGAGAATTTGCGAAAAACTTGAAAATGCTTCTGATCAAGTAGAACACCATCCTGCAAAAAAAAGGCACCCGCTACCGGGTGCCTATCTCTTGTTCCTGTGACTGCCACTTTATCTAAACAGTCATAACCTCTTCTTCTTTCGCAACGACTATCTCATCGATTTTGGAAGTATACTTGTCAGTAAGCTCCTGGGTTTCCTTTTCTCCTCTGTGACGGTCATCCTCAGGAAGCTCATGGGCTTTCTCTGCAGCGCGGAGTTTTTCTATCGCTTCACGCCGTATGTTGCGGATGGAGACTTTCGTATCCTCACCATTCTTTTTGACAATCTTAATTATCTCCAGGCGGCGTTCCTCTGTAGGCTGGGGAATCATCAAGCGAATAACATGACCGTCACTGTTAGGTGTTAGTCCGAGATCGCTTGCGTGGATTGCTTTTTCTATGTTCTGGAGTATATTCGGCTGAAAAGGTTGTATCATGATAGTCTTGGCATCGGGAACGGAGATATTTGCCACGTGCTTGAGTGGAGTCTGAGCACCGAAATAATCAACCTTTATCATATCGAGCAGAGTGGTTGATGCCCTTCCGGTACGGATTTGCGATAACTCATGATTAAGATGTTCGATAGCTTTTTCCATATGCTCGACTGTCTGTTTCTTGATTTCTTTATCCATTAACATTCTCCTTTACAACAGTTCCGACCGGTTCGCCGTTTATCGCCCTGATAAGTGTTCCTTCTTTAATAAGGTTAAACACGACAATTGGGATGTTGTTCTCACGGCACATGGCAATAGCGGTAGCGTCCATGACCAAGAGATCGCGGTTAAGTACTTCATTGAAAGTAATGGTGTCGAATTTCTTTGCCGAATGGTTTGTTACGGGATCGCTGTCATATACTCCGTCAACCTTGGTGCCCTTAAGCACAACATCCGCTCTTATCTGGGCGGCCCTGAGCGATGCTGCGGAATCGGTTGAGAAGAAGGGATTGCCTGTTCCGCCTACAAATATTACAATATTTCCCTGTTCAAGATACTGGATTGCATATCTCTGGTTGAACGGTTCGGTCAGTTCCTCAACTGCCCGCGAAGATAGAATTCTTGACTCGATACCGGTTCTTTCAAGTCCTTCCTGAAGTGCAAGGCCGTTGATCATGGTAGCGAGCATTCCCATTGAATCTGCTGTTACACGGTTCATCCCGTCATGAGATGCCTTGAGCCCACGAAAAATGTTTCCGCCACCAACAACAACAGCTGTCTCTACACCGAGATCGTGCACAGTCCTGATCTGATTGCACAATGATGTTATAGCATCACTGTCAAAAACTGAGCCATGCTCTCCCGAAAGAGCCTCGCCCGAGAGCTTTAAAAGAATTCTCTTGTAGACCGGCATGAATCTGCATCCTTAAACGGTTTATTTGCCAACCTCATAACGTGTGAACCGGCTGATAACGATATTCTCGCCGATAGACGTCTTAAGGTCGTTTAAGATATCCTGTATTGTTGTTTTTCGTGATTCATCCCGTATATAAATCTGGTTCAAAAGGCAGGATTCCGCAAAGAATTTTTTCAGTCGGCCCTCAACAATTTTATCAACGAATTCAGGTTTCTTTCCCTCGTTGAGCGCCTGGTTTTTATAAATTTCCTTCTCATTTTCGACAATCCCGGGGTCGACATCGTCTCCGGAAATGGAGATCGGGTCGGCTGCGGCGATGTG
>JABHYP010000713.1 GCA_018656855.1 Candidatus Latescibacterota bacterium
CGGTCAATAACCTCTTCGGCATTAATGTAATTACCAGAGAGGATATGTCCTGAAGCCTCTGAAAATACTGCTTCTGGCAAAGAGTTTGCCCGGGCATAAGGTGCACTGGGCAAAATAGTTGCAATAATTATAAAAAACTTGATATATCGTATCACAAAAAGATCATCCTGAGAAATTCCTGAAAACCGTATTTTATCAAAATATACGATAATGTTAAACAACAGAAAATACAAAACTGATCTCCGGAAAAAATTAAGATAATTAATTCTGCTTGATTATTGAAGCGAACTGAATTAAAATGACTCTGTGGTTTTTATGTTTTCTGCTTGATGTTGAAATAAATGCAGAGACAGCAAAACCATTAATACTTAATAAATAATCAACAGCTAATATCATACTAAACATGATTTTAAAAATATTGTATGATGTAGGAGTAATTCATGAAACACTCCTGTAACTCTATAAGCAAGGAGAATCAAAATGGCTGAAAACAAATCCAGAAGATCGTTTCTTGCAAAAGGCGCTTTAGCGGGTGCAGCAACTCTTACTGCAGGCGCTACTGCTGAAGCAGCTACCCAAAATCCCGGCCGCAAGCTTAAAATCGGGGTATTCGGCCTTGATTACACTTTCTGGAATATCTGGGCAGACCTCCTGAGCCCCGAAGGGAAAAACTCAGGAACGAGCCTTCTCAACATGGTACCGAGTCACGTCTGGGACAAAGACCAGAAAAAGGCCGAAGAGTTCGCACAAAAATGGGGATGCGAGGTAGTGAAAAAGTACGACGGTATGCTTGGAAAAGTCGATGGCGTTGTCAACGGCGATCTTTACAACGTTCCCTGGCAGCATAAGCTTTTGCGTCCTTATATTGAAGCAGGCGTCCCAGCCTATCTGAGCAGGCCATGGTCTTCGCGCCTCAGGGATCTCGATTCAATGCTCGAACTCGCTGCAAAACACAATACACCGATTTGCGCAACCGCGACATACGAACACTACAACGAAGCTGATAACTTCCAGGGGAAAATGAAAAATATCGGCGAAATCGAGGCTGTCTTCGCAACCTGCGGCGCAGGAGACCGCCCTCACTTTCATATACCATACATGATGATGAAAATTCTCGGCTACAACGTTGAAGAGATTTCGCTCATGACAAACGATCCTAAAAAGCCGAATTACTTGCAGAGCACCTATGTTTACGGCGCAACGGACAGCCAGCCCCAGTACGCGCTTTCGATGCATGGTTCACGCGCTTATGTTTTCAGTATTACAATTGTCGGCAAAGAAGGCACAGAATGGGCCTGTATGCCCTCAGGTGCAAGCTGGTTTTACCGCTTTTTACCGCAGTTAGTCGATATCCAGAAAACCATTGACGGAACGAACTATCAGCCTCTTGATATTGTAAGGAAGAAGTTTGAGTGCGTACTGACTGAATACTATTCTCACTATGAACGCGGCGGCACACCGGTTAAATTGGGAACCGTACCACCTGGCTGGCAGCTTCCACCCTGGAGACCGGACTGGTATGACGATTCCGATTTCAAGGATTGAAAATAATAAATTTATGAAGGATATTGTAAATCTTTAGCATTTTGCATCATTTATTTTTACTTTACCGCTTTGTATTTTCGCGGCACTTCCGGCCCCACATACGTTATCGACTGGTTGTCGAGCCTGAAGAATGAGCCCGCTTTCTGCTCGATAAGCTGCCCAAGGATACCGGCGGAACGGGGTATGATAAAGAGAGCTTTACCAGCCGATGGCGGAATACCCATTTCGGAAATCACCGCTCCTATTGCGCCATCGACATTAAGGCAAAGTCCGCTTGATTTTTCCTCTTTGAGGATTTTCTCCACTGCTCTTGCAAGCGTAACATATTTGCCGCCGAATCCATGTTGTTCCGCAAGTTTTAGAAGCGCTTCCGCACGAGGATCCCTGCCGTACAGGCTGTAATAACGGTGCCCGTAACCGGGTATCCGGCGTTTCGGCCCACCTAATTTCCCCGTATAACTATCAACAAGCCACCTTGCTTTTCCCTCGATTGTTTCAGCGGACGGTGCCTTTTCAGCATCCACCTGGAAAGCGTAAGC
>JABHYP010000714.1 GCA_018656855.1 Candidatus Latescibacterota bacterium
CCTGAAGGGGGTAAGAAAGTGAATCGTCAGTTTAGATGCTAAAGGTTTTGCCTTGAAAGAACCTTGAATCCAGCACGGTACCACCGGTACATCGGCTATAACTGCCGCCATGCCTGCGCCTGATTTTGGTTTAAGAAATTCGCCTGTTTTAGTCTTTGTGCCTTCGGGGAATATCACAACCGCCCGGCCTTTCTTAAGATATTTCATCATTGCCTTGAGAGCGTTTGCGCTGTGGCCTTTTCTGTCGACAGGGATTGCCTTTGTATAGCTGATGAACCAGCCAACGAGAGGGACTGGGAAAAGTTCTTTTTTCGCAAAAAATGATACTTCCCGCGGCATTACGCATCCGAGGGCAGGGGGGTCTAAAATCGAAGCATGATTTGAAGCTATTATGACTCCTCCTGTAAGGGGTATGTTGTTAATTCCTTTAATACTGATTCTGAATAAGAGTTTGTATATTATATAAGTAAAGTATTGGGCAAATCTAAAGAACGTTCTTATGTATGCCTTTTTACTATCTTCTTTCATCATTTGTTCCACTCACAAGTGAAACAATAGCCTCAACCTGTTCCTCCAGAGCCATTCCGGTAGTGTCGATAACAACAGCATCTGGAGCCTTTTTCAATGGTGCAAGCGAACGCTCGATATTTGCGCGGTCCCTCTCAATAATTTCTTGTTTTAAATCGTCAAGCTCTACCTCAACACTTTTCAATATCAACTCATCATATCTTCTTTTCGCTCTGACTTCTATTGAGGCGTCGAGATACACTTTAAACTCCGCTTCGGGGAAAACAACAGTACCGATATCCCTGCCCTCCATCACAATTCCGCCGTTCTTTCCGGCATCCCGCTGCAGAATCCACATGCGTTCCCGAACACATTTCATGGCACTCACCGCCGAAACTGCCTGTGTAACATCCCTGTCGCGTATACGTTCCGACACGTCTTTATCGTTAAGTATGGTGCGTTGGATTCCGTTATGAAAAAACAATTCAACCTTTGATTGAGCAGCAACTTTCCCGACTCCCTCCTCATCATCAGGAGCAACGTCGTGGTTCAGCACATCAAGGGTAACAGCACGGTACATCGCACCGCTGTCAATGTACATGAAACCTAGAATTTCAGCCACTTTATGTGCTGTGGTGGTTTTTCCCGCTCCCACAGGGCCGTCAATTGCAACAATCGGTTTTCGTGTATTCACAATTATTTATCCTTCGCAGAAGGCATTGCAGTTGCTTTTTTTAATATTTTTATCTCTTTGGATGTAAGCGGCCGGTAACTCCCTGGAGGAATCGCATCTGCGGTGATTCCTCCGAATGAAATCCGCTCAAGTGTGACCACCGGGTGTCCGATATGAGCAAGCATGCGCCGCACAAGGCGTTTACGCCCCTCGTGGATGGTAAGTTCAACAGTAGAACCGGTCTTGCTGCTTTCACTTATGACCATGTCTGAAGGTGCGGTGAGGCCGTCTTCAAGTATAACCCCATCTTTTAACTTTTGTATGTCACTTTTATTTACTCTGCCTTTAACATTGGCGCAGTAAACTTTTTTAACGCCGAAGGAAGGGTGAGCGAGGCGATGTGCCAGTTCTCCGTCATCGGTAAACAACAGAACACCTGTGGTATCGAAATCAAGCCTCCCCACAGAAAAAACGCCCTTCGTCTCACTCTCAAGAATATCGTATACGGTAGGTCTGGCGTGTGTATCACCTTTTGAGACGATAGCACCTGCGGGTTTATTCATCACATAATAGCGTTTTTCAGTATTTATCACAAGCAGGACACCATCAACAGTTACCAGAGCGTTATCAGGCTCCACGTGTATCGCAGGGTCGGTCACAACAGCGCCGTTCACAGCCACTCGCCCCTCGCGTATAATCTCCTCACCCTTGCGTCTCGATGTATATCCGCTTACGGACAGGTACCTATTGAGCCTCACTGGTTGTTCGAAGTCTCCCTGGGTTTTGCGGTATGTTCTTCTTCGGGCGGGAATTCTGTTTTACCGGATTCTGCAGATACCAAATCCATACCGGTAGTTAGAGAAAGCTGTTCAGGAGAGGTTTCCTCTATCTCACTGCCGTCAAACATAGAAGCGAGTTCGTCAGCTCCCGGAAGATCTTTTATGTCTTTCAATCCGAAATAACGGAGGAATTCCTTTGTTGTTCCGTAAAGTAGCGGTTTTCCAACAGAATCACCCCGGCCTTTTATCTCGCTAAGATCCCGATTCTGCAACGTTCGGACGGAAGCATCGGAATCAACGCCCCTGAGAGCATCGATTTCAGCTTTGGAAATAGGCTGTTTGTAAGCTACGATAGCCAGAGTTTCAAGAGCTGCGCGAGATAGTTTCGGCCTTGACTTCGTATGGAACAGCTTTTCGACAAAGATACCGTACTGAGGTATCGTCTCAAACTGAAATCCGCCCGCCATCTCAACTATTCTGAATGTATGTCCGCCGGCTTCATATCCGCTGTTGAGGCCGCCGATAATATCCAGCAGCTCCGGTTCCGCGAGTCCATCAATAATCTCGTACAGCTTTTCCGGCTCCACGGGAACGTCCGATGCGAAAAGAACAGCTTCAACTATTTTCTCTTTCATAATCTTCATCTGCCCTTTTTGTTAATATGATCCGACTGAACTGCTTTGACTGTCTGACACGAATTTTCCTCTTTTTAATAAGCTCGAGCATAGCGACAAATGTTACTACTATTACAAGTCTCGGTTCGCCCTGAACCATTTTTAGAAAGTCAATTTTTCCGTCACGTTCGATAACTTCAAGGATTTCACGTTGTTTCATTTCCGGTGTTACGTTCATCAATTCAACTTCATGAGCCGATTCCTGCGGCACATTCTTAAGAACATCCTGCAATGCGGTAAGGAGGTCAAACAGTTCATAGTCTGGTTCAGTTTTTCTCTCCGCAATAAACTTTTCTATCCTGTTTTTTTCACCACCTCTCGGGAAAACACCACGTCGGGCATTTTCCTTCTCAGCCAGTTTTTCAGCAACTCCCCCGAGCTTCTCGTATTCAATTAAATAACGGATAAGTGTGCTTCGCGGATCATCTTCTTCAAACTCACCGGTATCGCTGCCGGGCGAAATAAACAGGCTTCTTGATTTTATCTTCATCAGGGTGGCAGCCAAGACGATAAAGTCTCCTGCCATTTCGAGATTGATGAGTTTTATCAACTCAACATACTCAAGGTATTCCCCCGCAATCTCAGAAAGAGATATTTCGTGAATATCAAGTTCTTTTTTCTTAATAAGATACAGCAAAAGGTCTATCGGTCCTTCAAAAACCGAAAGTTTGATTTGATAATCATCATCAGGCAAAAACGAAACCATTTTTTTCACCATTGTATTCGTGATGTATCGCAGAATCGGGGATCATTGAGGCAACAGTTCTGTCAGGTATTGTCGAGCACATCAATATATTTTAAGATAGGTTCGCCAGGTGCTGTGAATATGCCCTTTATTGTGAAAGAGAAATGTTCTGATGTTTGGTTTTTTCGGTTGTTTTATTAGTATCATACCTGCAGTCTGGGGAGTCCGGTTCCCCTTTTTATTGTTGCATGCGGAACAGGCACAAACGAGATTTCCCCATGTTTCTTCTCCCCCGTGTGACCTGGGAATAATATGATCGACCGTCATGGGGCCATCATTTTCCCCACAGTACTGGCATGTTTTATGATCTCTCCTGAGTATGTTCTGCTTTGTCAGTTGAATATTCCATTTGTAAGAAATCCCGACATACATAAGAAGCCTGATAATCGCAGGAATGTCAAACGTCATAGTTACAGAGCGAACTACAAGGCCGGTACTCTCAACGATTTCAGCCTTGCCCAACCACACCATAATAATCGCTCTTCTTGCGCTGCATGTTGTGAGCGGGGTATAGTTTTGATTTAAAAGCAGAACAGCGCTGCCCAGCATGGCGTTTCTCCTGGCGTCATAAGAACTGCGCGGAATAAAAAAAATTATAAAAGCTTCAATTCTTTAAAGTAACTATTTACTAAAATTTATGTACTCAGTCAAGTCGAAAATTATTACTTTAAAACATTCTTTTTATATATCTGTTATCAGCCCGAATAATTTACAACAAATTTTTCACCGAAGTGGACGTTAATAATCGCTTTCCTTTATTGCGTTTCAGTTGCTAAAAGTCCTTCCACGTATGATTCGGCATCAAAATCGCGAAGGTCATCTATACCCTCTCCGGTACCTATCAGCTTGACCGGAATACCCAGCTTATCAATAACAGAAACCACAATCCCGCCTTTCGCGGTTCCATCAAGCTTTGTGAGCGCTATTCCCGTAACATCCATTTCACGGTTGAATTTCTCAGCCTGGACAAGAGCATTCTGTCCGGTTGTGGCGTCAAGCACAAGAAGTGTTTCCTGCGGCGCGTCAGGTAAGGCTCTGTTAATAACCCTGCGGATTTTTTTAAGCTCTTCCATGAGATTGCGAGATGTATGCTGACGTCCCGCAGTATCAATGAAAACAATATCGGTCGAGCGTGATTTGGCACGAACTATAGCGTCATAAGCAACAGAGGCTGCATCAGCTCCGGAAGAAGCCTTGATAAACTCCGAGCCTGAACGCTCCGCCCATATCCCGAGTTGTTCTGCCGCTGCTGCCCTGAAAGTGTCGCAGGCGGCTAAAAGCACTGAATAACCATTTTTTTTAAAGCGTTGGGCAAGCTTTCCAGTTGTGGTGGTTTTTCCGGTGCCGTTAACACCGACAACAATAATGACATGTGGTTTATTCCCTACACTGGTAATTCTGTTCGGTGTGCCAGTCCCCTTTATAATAGCGAGAAGAGTTTTTTTCATCACCGAATAAGGTTCGGTTTCTTTTCTTTTTATAGCACCTGCATTGTTGCGGAGCTCTGAAACAACCATTTCAGTTGCATGTACACCAAGGTCTGCCCCAAAAAGAATTTCTTCAACTTCATCAAGCACTTTTTCGGTTATATTAGCGCCAAACGGCAGGATATTCTCAAGTGATCCCAGGAGTTCGTTACGTGTTTTTGCCAGTGATTCTTTAATCTTTGAGAAAAAATTTGTCGTCATATTATTAACTGCTCCTTCGACACCTTCAGCATCGTTTTATTTCTGTGAAGAATAATAAACGATTACATATTAAATGGAAAAGTTTGAAATAATATACGGTTATAAAACTCAGGTAGCAACTTCGATGCGGTTTTTTCCGGCTCGTTTGGCAATATAGAGGGCGCGGTCGGCGCTTTCAAGGAAATCCTGTGGAGTTTCGATACCTATCTGCGGTACGGCAGAAATTCCCATAGAAACTGAACTTAGTATCTGATCTTCATTGACTTTTAATAAGCTCTCATTAATCTTGACCCTGATACGTTCGGCCATAGTCAGTGTATTTTTAATATTTATCTGGGGAAGCAGAACGACAAATTCGTCGCCGCCATATCTGGCAAGCACATCGTTCTCACGTGATGCCTCCTGGAGACATTGACCGATTTTTCTAAGTACCTCGTCACCAACCGGGTGGCCGTATGTATCGTTAATCACTTTCAGGTCATCAAGATCGGCTACTATAAGTGACAGACAAGAACCATAACGTCGAAACCGTGCAAATTCCTGCTTAAGACGTTCATGAAAGGCACGGTGGTTTAACAACCCTGTCAAACCGTCGGTAAGGGCCAGAAGTTTAGTATCTCTGTGAAGCGCAGCATTGGTAAGGACGTGTTCGATACGGTTTGAAATAAGGCTCAGAATTTCTTCAGTATCTTCTAATATATCTTCGGGAGCGCCTGATATACCGAGAATGCCGCAAATCGAATTCTCCATAAGGATTGGAATGAAAATATCGGACAGATTTTCAGCCTGTATTTCTGCATCTTTATCGCTGGTAGGAGCGGCACGGAATATTCGAACATTATAAGTACTTTCCACTTCTTTATTTGAAAGCTTTTCAAAAGCAGTTTTAACTCTGCCTTCCAAACTTTTATGTGTTTTTTTGGAAATAGTGTCTCGTGAATAAAACACCATTTCCCTGTTAATTTTATCGTAAAAGAAAAATGTATAGTATTTACCCGGAAGAATATCTGCAGTGCCAGCGAGAATTGAATCACCAAGCGCGTTAATGTCTATTGAGAGATTTAAAAAAGCAGTCAGCCGGTCAAGTTTTAAAATATTATCAAAATGTTTTACCATTGATTCGCTTTCAGAAGAAATAGCTTTTTTTATCTTGTCTGTCATGGTATTAAAGCTATTTCTGGCGAGTGCCTGTTCCGTTTGAATGCGGATATCTGAAAAAGAAATCGGTTTCTGGATGTACGATGACGCTCCATAATGCAGAGTTTCTGTTACCGAATCCTCACTTCCGAAACCTGTAACGACGATAATTTCGGAAATGGGATGTACTTTTTTTGATTTTTTTACAATTTCTATACCTGAAATTGTATCCAGTTTCAGGTCGACAAAGAGTAAATCATACTCCATTTTATCCAGTTCACGAAGTATCAATTCACCGTCGGTCTGAAACGTTGACTCATACCCGATAAAATCAAAGAAGTCTTTGAAAAGTGTACAAATCTCAATCTCGTTATCAACTATAAGAATTTTGGGCTTTTTTCGAGACATTAAAAACTCCAGCTAATATTATCGGTAATAAATCTATTTATTCAATTATAATTAAATTATTTATATTTTGCTAATTTTTTTTCTCAACTCCCTAATGGAACGTTCTATTACTCCCCCTGTTACAGAAAAAGTCCTGGGGAGCGTGTCAGCGGAAGACATAAAGATTAATGGACGTAGCATTCTAAGATTATGGTAGCATACAACTCGTTTTGCTACAAATGAGCCGATCAATCCCGGCCTGAGGGCGCCCAAATCCCATACCACATCAAAATCACTGTCATCTAAAAGAGCTTTCAGCGCACTGGAAATAATTCCAAGTGCTTTAGATGTTCCCCATTCGGTCATGATTATTTTCGTATGTGCGGGGTCAATTTTGCTCGAAAAGTTCTCGATCACCCATGCTATATCGGCGAGCCATTTCGGCTTGTGGAAATATTCTTTTACACTATGCGCTACTAAATATGATAACAAATCTTCAGTAGAAAGATGTGATATATCGCACAAAATTATACTTCTTTCCCAGACAGCGTCAATTGATGGTTGAAAAAGCCTGCTGTTAACAGGGCTTGCGCGATTTATCAGGTCCCAGTGAATTTCAATCAAACGGGGCATGGCTTCATCAGTAAAAAAATTCATGTGGGAGCCGCTGAATGATCCCTGGTAATAGTACCCGTTTTCTTCAAGAACGTTTCCAATGTCCTCGACATCGGAAATTTTCACGAGAATATCAATATCTTCCATTACATTGAAAACGTTCCGGGCGCCTTTGGCAATCCTACTGTCACATCCCTTGAGCGGAATAAAGCTAAAACCGTACTTCTTAAAAAGGGAAGAAATTTCTTTGTATAAAGATAGCATGGATACTGTTTTTTGTATTTCATGTTTCATTATCTTCCGCATTTGCGAAATGAAATCGTTGTCGGCTTTTTCCGCCTGTAAAAGACGGTCAATTAATCCGCCGGCAATCCCGAGGGCGGCTGCATTTTGCTGCAAGTATTCCCAGTCAATATCTCCGCGTATGATTTCATCTGTACGTTGTCGAATAAATTCGTCGTGACCTTGTATCGCCGCAAAGAAAAGCAGGAGATTTTCAGAATAGTATTTCATAGATCGGCTCAAAATTTAAGACTACTACTGTCTTACCCGGATTATTCATAAATTTGAAAATATTTCACAAAAGTCTGAACCGGGCTTAATGGGATTAACAGGATTCTCATGATCGAAAGAAAAAATCCCGGCAATCCTTTATATTCAAGTGTTAGAAGAAAGTTATACTATGTAATAAATCTCGTCAAGCAATATCGGATTGCTTTTTATGAAAAGTCATAAGTGTCCGGTAAAATAGTGAGATGTTATCTACGAGTACCAGGTATATCTTTCTTTGTGGGAAAAACAACAGTGACTTAGTTCTCCTTTATAAAAAACTATCTGAACCGCTGATGCCCATGATTAATGGTTCAGATATTTGAAATATCATTTCACTGCTGTTAATAAACTCTTGCATTTATAACTCAGGAAAAAACTCCTTTTACGTGATAATATATGATGCTATATTAATGTTTATCAACATGTTATTATTTTTTGTTAAATGGATTTAAATGATATTCATTTATTGTAACGATTGACATCAGACATCTCCTTTATTATATATTTTCGACAGGTTAGTTCATTGCACGAGGAATTTGATGGAACGATTACAAAAGATAGTTTTTGCTTTTTTTTTCGGGATTGCTGTTGTAGTCGTAGTGTATACTGCATCCCAGACTTTACTCTACAGGCCGTTTCTTAAGATCCAGAACAAGATTGACGACAGCCATTTTATGTTCCGATACAGACTTAAAGGTGCTGGCAATACTGATACTGACGATATTGTCATAGTAGATATTGACGATCGTTCCATCGAGTCGCTCGGCCCTTTCAAGTTATGGAGACGCCACCGGTTTGCACTGGTAATCCAGGCGTTGAATCGCGCTGGTGTAAAAATAATATTTTTTGACGCACTCCTCGCAAAGGGAGGAAGTAGCGAAAATATGGATAACAGATTTCTCGCAAACACAATTAAACGCGCGGGAAATGTTTTTGTAGGTTGTTATTTCGAACTGGACGAACCGAGTACAAAACAACGCCCGCTGGATCAGGTCTATAATGAAAAGTTTTCCTCAAACTGGCTTAGTCCGCAAACTTTTGAGGAGATGGAATTTCTTCAGGCTGACCGTATTATCGTTCCTTACCATGATTTTGTAATGGGAACAAGGGGAATGGGATTCACAAATTATTTGCCCGACCGTGACGGCATACTAAGGCATCTTCCCGTTTTCATTTCGTATAACAGAATGCTCTATCCTTCGGCGTCCCTACAGATGTGGTTGTATCTCAAACAATTAGTGCGGCCGGAAATTTCAATTTCTCCTTATGGTCTGCGTATTGATAAGACATTCATCCCCACAGATAAACACTGTTTCATGCGATTGAATTTTGTCGATTCACGGCCTGTATATCGCTATGTTTCCTTTATTGATGTACTGAACAGAAATATGGATCGGGATAGTTTTAAAAATAAAATTGTGATGATCGGTTCAAGCTCCCGTCAACTCGGGGATCTGAAAAAAATCCCGGGGTATGGTTCCCTGCCGGGTGTGGAAATTCATGCAACAGCTCTGTCATCCCTTCTTAATGAAAAATTCCTGTCGGTTCTTTCCGGAAATGTCACGTTTTTGATTACAATCCTGAGCGGTGTACTGGCAACTATATTTTTTAGTATTGTTCCCCCGTTCAGGGTGGGGCTGCCGGTTGCGATATGTATTCCATTCGTATTCTATTTAATTGTTCTTTATGCTTTTATTGTACACTCGGTGCTTGCCAATATCATTATTCCTACGTTTGTGATCCTGTTTCTGTATATCGTTCTGACCATTTACCGGTTTGTGGAACATCATGAGAAAAAAATTGCTGAAAAAAAACGGAAGATTGGTGTCTCGGAGAGTTGAAAAACTGTATATAACAAGCAAGCAGGAAAATTATAAATTGCGGTTCTACTTTTTTTTATCTGTCTTCGCAGATTTTGACGCCATAGTATAACCTTCAGGAACCGTAAACATCGAAGCCGGAATCGTTACAGTATCAAAATATTCTTCCGGGAATACTGTATTTAAAACAGATTAGTGACAATGAATATACCTTTTATCCACGCTATCTATGCTTTCACTCATTAGCGAATACCGGTAGTTAATTTCCGGGATTATTCTTCTTTTTTGCATGAAGACGTTCGAGTCTACCCTTCGATTTTACATACCTGAAGATGAAATCTCTTTCTGGATTGGCCATGAGTAAATCTTCCCGTTTCGGAAAACGAATAACAGTGATGTCGGATCTGGTTTTATATTTTAAAAGCAGCGCTTCCTTGAGACCAATTCCGAATATATATGCCCATTGGTCATTTGCCAGTGGTATGTCGATAAAATATAGGCGGCTGTTCAGTGGTGGGTCTGGAGCCATACG
>JABHYP010000715.1 GCA_018656855.1 Candidatus Latescibacterota bacterium
CGCAGAGTTCTCCCGCGCCACCGGATTCGAGAAGCACGGCGTTCTCGTTGATTTCGACAGCTTCCGGAACGTCTCAATGCCAGACCATTCCCGCCCCGAGGCGGTGTACTTCGCTGACCGGTTCGACTTCCGGCTGGCCCCCGGCTCACCGGCTATAGATGCCGGGTGCCTCCTGCCTAACGTTAACGACGGGTATGCGGGGAATACGCCTGATCTTGGGGCACTGGAGGTTGGAGCGGAGGATGTAGTGTATGGGCCAAGGTTTGGGGGAGAGTAAGTCCCTATTCCACAGAAAATGTGCTTGGCTTTATTAATAATGTATATTTATGGTTTTGCTTACGGCTATTTTAAAATAGCACCCGCAGCCTTATTATTCTTATTGCCAAGGGTAGTAGCGCTGCTTTAGAGGCAATACGCTGTGCCTATGTTTCATGTTGTTACGAATGCAGATGAAGATGTATATTATTTTAAATTTTTGATGAAAAAATGATGCGGGTTCGATTCCCGTGTCCTTTTTCAACCTGATAGCAATTAATTTTTCATTTCCCTTTCTCTATACAATTCTTATAAACATCTACATTATCATAATTTATTACGGGAAATAGTTTCAACACTCTTGACATGCCGAAAATATAATACATTATAATTAAATTATTTCCCTGAGGTTACATGTGAGAAATATATATAGATACCTTTTCTTAATTTTTCTTTGCATCAACATATTGAAACATTCGATACCTGCTTTCGGTAACGCAACGCCATTCTTTTCTCCTCCTCAAAAAATAGGATCAATCACAATCAAACTTTACCCGATGGAAAATGTATCGGCCGTAACTCCTACACTCGTAACGTTTGGAATGCCATTTACACGCGGATCTGTTTCCGAATCCGATCTTGATTTAGTTCGGATTATCAGCGTCGATAGTACTGAGATACCGTCATACATTGATCAGTTATCACCCTGGCGTCATGTTTCAGATTCTGCTCTCGACTGTAAATCCGTACGCTTTGCCCGTATCCAGTTTATGTATACCTTTTCCGTTTCATATCCGAATCATGAGACAATATCTATAGAATGGGGCATGAAACACCGTACTCAAAACAGGAGTGTTTTACAGAATCCCAGATTAGCATGGCATCTTGTCGAGTCCGAAGCTTATGAGATTAAAGATAATGTATTTGAGCCGGATGTATATGTTGTTTTGCCCAGAGAATTATTATGCGGCGGTACGATTAATCCGACCAGAATGCTGCCTTTCGATAAAAGGTTACCGGAAAAACAGGAAGCATCTGAAGTCATTGATAGTATAAAAGACCAGCCCGGATATGGAATTATGGATCATGCTCAGCACAATTTTTTCTTCACTATCATCAACCAGGATAATATTAATGTAAAAGTCGAGCATCAATGCCCCTACAAAAAACATTATGAGCCATGGCTGTACGACAGGAGTTCGGTCATGTATATGCTGTATTTGCGTAGTGGCAATATAACTGCACTCAGAGAAGCGGTAAGGAACACACAATATTATAAAAATAACCTATGGGATGATACGACCGTTCCTTCCCGTTTTACAGGTCTGTTCAAATTGAAAAATCCTGTGCCGGAAGGATATCCGACCGGTAACGGCGCCATGTACAGTTACAACGAATGTCTTGCCTATACCTATTGGTTGACATGTGATGAAGAGATACCGGAAGCGATTGAATGGATTGTAAACGCACATGAGCAGAACGACGAACCGACACGATGGGATCCCACTATTGATTTCTGGACTGAACGGCATACAGCGTTTCGTCTTCTCGCAAATACTGTTGCTTATGAAATTACCGGAAAAACTGCCTATCGGGATTCACTGATTAGCCAGTATCAGGACTTCATATGGCACCAGAACGGAGCGGGGGGGGTGTTGCCAGATGACAGGATTGATGGCGGACTATGGCATTACGGATCGCAGCATGGAGATGGAGATGCAAAGACTCTGGTTGCTTCGAGCTGGATGACAGTGCTCACTGTCGATGCCATGGTCAGAG
>JABHYP010000716.1 GCA_018656855.1 Candidatus Latescibacterota bacterium
ATCTTGACACCTTCTCTAGCTGTTTTTGCCCTTTCGGCGACAAGCCTGCGTAGTACCGGCCCACCTATTCCGCCGTTTGTTATTTCGGGATTATCCTCGCGCGAGGGGCAGTTGTCGCTGGCAATTGCCACACCGTATTCGTTAAGGAAACCATCGCTGTGATCGCGTTCGGGCATTTGCAGCCACAAATAGCTGCATGTGGTTTCGACCTGAGGAATACGGTTGCCCGATTTGAGTTGCATCCACTTACCAGCACCGTGATGTATGCGTTCCACTTTCCACATGTATGCGGCGACATTCCGGGAATTATCCTCATTGTGACCGAAAAGAACGCTTCCATCAGCGGTAGCTTTTTTACCGGCAACTACCGAATAACACGCCATCGCTGGAGAATGAAAAATTAAAATGAATGAAATCATACAAAACAATTTTTTAAACAAGATAAAAATCCCTTCATCAAGATTGGATTTCGTTAAAATATTTCTACTGACAACGTGCAAGGAAAAATAATAAGTCCGAATAAATATACTTAATATTATTATTTGCCCCACGAAAAAATCATTTTTCAGAATTAATTATTTGGTCTTTCGTATAACATGAGTATAATAAAAGAGTATAATTATTACATTTCAATAAATTTTTTATACAGAGACAATAAAGTTAATTCACAATTAAATGTTTTGCAATAAGTAAAGGAGCATGAAGATGGCGCAGAAAAAGTCTCGGCGCCGGTTTCTGAGAACTGCTGCAGTTACAGGCGGAGCGGCATCCTCAGGTCTGGCCGGCATCAAAAAAGCACAGGCAAAATCGAAAAGAATACCGACAGTGGAACTCCTCAAGATCGGAGTGGTCGGCGTCGGAGAATACAGCCACATGCCCACAATCTGGGGGCCGACAATACAGCCCGACGTACCAGACCGCTGGCCGATACGTACGACCCGCATGCTGATGACCCATGTATGGGATTCAAGACCGGAAAAGGCGGAGGAGTTTGCGAAAAAATTCAAGTGTGAGGTGGTAAAAAACTATTACGACATGGTTGACAAAGTGGACGGGATGATTTTCGGCAGTTTTTATGAGGTCAAGTGGTGGCACCTGCTTACCAAGCCTTACCTAGAAGCTGGTATCCCCTGCTTCATTAACCGTCCTTTTTCAGCAAGTATGAAACACGCCCGTGAAATAGTAGAAATCGCCCGCAGGCATAATACACCAATTCTCTGCACCGACGAACGCGAGTATATCAAAGAAGTGACCGTAGCCCGCTGGAAGGTCGAGGAACTCCTCAAAGGAGGAAAAAAGATACTAGGAGTAAACTCGGATAACTCAGCCAACGAGTATCCTGCCCACGGCGTTCACGGGCTCTATTTCCTGCTTGCTATACTCGGGATGGATGTCGAGCAAGCGAGCCTTCAGGCAAATCACTACTGGTCAGATAATAAAAAATGGATGCTTCTGAGTCTTCAGTACCGTGGAATCAAAATTGAAGGTGCGGGCGAACAAACAAAGCCTTTTGTCGCAGCCCAGCAGCAAATTGCAGGACATCAGGCGAATGCCGGTATACGCATTTATTATAACGGGGGCTGGTGGGACACCATGAACCACTGGACCAAGGGAGAGAGCCTCAACAGGCTTTACTATTTCTTCTTCCCCACAGTGTTCGCCATGCAGCGGATGTTCGAAACTCGTAAGATGCAGTGGAGTTATGATTATATCCTGAAAAAAACAAAAATTTATCTCGCCGCATTCAAATCATACGCTGATCATAACGGCGCTATGTTCCGTGTAGATGATCTCCCGGATGACTGGGAGGCACCCTGGCCAAAGCCCGACTGGATAGATGAAAGCATTTTTAAATGAAATAAATAGTAACAGGGAAAATTGAACTTGTACTCTTGAAACTGTCCAAAAAGGATTTCCTATGAACAAGAAATCAAACCGAAGGAGATTTATAAAAGGGACCGCGCTGGCAGGGGGAACTCTGGCGGGCAACGGTGTTTTACATCGAAAAGCTCGTGCACAGTCAAGGAAAACACCAACAGTTGAACTGCTCAAGGTTGGAGTTATCGGTGTCGAGGATTACACTCATCTGCCGAGTATTTGGGGCCCAACGATTAATCCCACTGAACCTGAGTACTGGCCGATTCGTTCTACTCGCATGCTCATGACCCACTGCTGGGCACCGAGGCAGGAAAAAGCTCAGGAGTTCGCACAGCGGTATGGCTGCGAAGTTGTGAAGAACTATTACGATATGGTGGATAAGGTCGATGCAATGATTTTCGGAGGTTATTATGAAGTGAAATGGTGGCCTCAAATCACAAAACCCTACCTTGAGGCAGGTATTCCGAGCTTCATCGAACGTCCCTTTGCAGTAAGCATGAAAGATGCGAAAACAATTATTGATACAGCAAAAAAATATAATACACCTATCCTATGCACAGATGAGCGTGAATACATCAAAGAGGTCCCTGTAGCACGTTGGAAGGTGGAGGAACTGATCCGTGAGGGTAAAACAATATTAGGGGTAACATCAGACAATTCTGCAGCAGACTACCCCGCTCATGGCACCCATGGTATATACTTTCTCCTCGCAATTCTCGGCCTTGATGTGGAGCAAATTAGTTTTCAGGCTGATGGCTGGTGGCATGGTACTCAGAATTGGGGACTTGTGTCACTCCAGTACAATGGAATAAAAATCGATGATGTTGGGGAACAGAAAAAATCCTTCATTGCCTCACAACAGCAAATCGCCGGACATCAGTCAAATGGAGGAATACGTATTTATTATAATGGCGGGTGGTGGGATATCATGA
>JABHYP010000717.1 GCA_018656855.1 Candidatus Latescibacterota bacterium
ATTCGCAACCGCATCATCAAGAAGAAGGCAGTCAACCTTTTTAGCCGGACTGGTTGAAACACCGGACTCTTTAAGCTTATCCACATTACGGCCTGATTTTGTGCCGAACAAAAGCGCTTCTTCTGCCTGAAATTCAGTTGGAAAAGCAATTACAAACTCTCCTGCCTCACGAATAACACCAAGAGAATATCTCGTTATCCCGACGGATACCGCCATCATAGGCGGATTATGTGATGTAATCATTGTCCAGCCGATTGTAATGGGATTTACGCGGCCTGAGCGCTCTTTTGCCAGCACGATAACAACCTGTTCCGGATATTTTTTAACTATAGCATCGATAATATCAATCTCAACCTGCATTTTCAACAACCTTTCAAACAGTGAGTATTACATTGTCGATAAGTCGTGTCTTTCCAAACCACACCGCAACTGCGAGAAGAGCGCTGCCCGAAATATCATCAACAGATTTCATACTGTCAACATCCACGATATCGATGTATTCTATTTTTGCCATTGCCGTCTCTTCCAATATATTACGAACCTTACTTATAATATTATCTGAAGTCTTTACACCGGATTTTACAAGCGTTTCTGCAGCGCAGAGCGAACGATAGATAACAGCCGCCTGTTTTCTCTCCTGTTCATTCAAATAACTGTTTCTCGAACTCATTGCCAGACCGTCTTCCTCGCGGATAATGGGTCCTCCGGTGATTTCAATATCCATATTTAGATCTTCTGTCATCCTCCTTATAACAGCAAGCTGCTGAGCGTCTTTCCGACCAAACACTGCTATATGTGGATTCACTATGACAAAGAGCTTGTTTACTACTGTTGTAACTCCTCTGAAGTGAACCGGCCGTGAACGTCCGCAAAGTCCTTCGGATAAACCCTCGACTGAAACAAAAGTCGAGTATCCTTTGGGATACATAGAAGAGCTGCCGGGAGCAAAAACAACATGTGCACCCAAAGAGTAGAGCTTTTCTGTATCGCTCTTAAGGTCGCGTGGATATATGTCAATATCTTCTTGCTGGCCGAACTGTGTGGGATTGACAAAAATGCTTACAACGATGAAATCTGCCTTTTCAAGCGCAATCCGCACGAGGCTGAGATGGCCTTCATGAAGCGCACCCATTGTCGGCACAAGGCAAATCCTGGCTCCTTCGGAGCGTTTTTCTCTGCTGAGCCGGTTCATTTCTTCTATGTCTGTGATAACTTCTATCATATTTTTATAAAATATTTTTCAGAATGGTTCGTTGTCATTTTTCATACTTGAGCATTGACACTTGAGAATTGTATATTAATTTCTCTCCTTGTGCCTTTGCCGCTTAACGCCAGGCCAGTATTTTCGCTTTTCAATGCATTATTCAGGAATATAAAGCGCTCACTTCAAATTCAATAACCGCGGGTTTTATTCAGGTCAAGCTCCTCGTTCATGATAAAATCAACAACTTCAAATGACT
The DNA here is from genome assembly GCA_018656855.1 of Candidatus Latescibacterota bacterium. GTDB lineage: Bacteria > Latescibacterota > Latescibacteria > Latescibacterales > Latescibacteraceae > JABHYP01. The sequence goes on from JABHYP010000717.1 coordinate 1,461, forward strand.
TTATTGTATCATCATTATTTAAAACCTTGACCATTTTTATACCGGCATTAATGATGAGTCTCGTGCAAATCCTGCATGGTTTAGCACCATCAATGACCGTTCCATCGACGGCATCCATGCCGACAAGATACAGGGTCGAATCAAGCATATCCGCCCTTGATGCATGGATGATAGCATTCATTTCGGCATGAACGCTCCTGCATAGTTCGTAGCGCTCACCACGCGGGATACCTGCCTCTTTCCTCGGGCACACACCAATGTCAGTACAGTTCTTCGCACCACGCGCTGCGCCGGCATATCCCGTGGAAATGATCTGGTCATTTTTTACGATAACCGCACCGAACCATCGGCGTAAACATGTTGACCTGCGCGCCACCTCGCGGGCAATATAAAGATAATAATGAGTCCTGTCCGGTCTTTCTTTCATAATATATCCTTAGCTTTATAATTTCTATTGATAAATGTACAATACAAAGTTTCATTTTACATTTAATATGAGATTTACTGATAAACATATAAGATAATATAATCTGGAAAATATTTTCAATCAATCACATCTGCATAATTAAGATTTTTTATAGAGAGTCCTGAATGGATATTTTGGGAGCATCCAATCTGTTCAGCTTTCCTCGCAATCCAATCACTGTCAAATGTGGGGCCGGCATTGAACAGAACAAACGGTTTTTGCATAAGGAGTATCGATGCAGTACGAAAATCACCCGCTTTTTTAATACCACCGACCGGAAACAGGCGGACCAGTTCCCCATCGTATCCAGGATCTGTAAGATTCATGTCAATTACCACCTTATCAGCTATACCTGAGGCAGCGCATGCGAACGCGGTTATCAGGCCGCATTCTTTTAATCCAACGACTGTAAGTGAATCGTCCCTCCATGTATCCCTGATATAACTCATGGCTACAACAATATCGTGAATGCCGTTGAGACAGTTATCGCGGTTATAGGCTGAGGGCCAGTTCAGGGAATCCCATATTTTCACTGGAATTGCATAATGACCTGAGGCGTAACCGCGAATTCGATGCAACCGGTATCCTTTCTGAATTAGTTTATTTACCCTGAATTTGCATTCCCTGCTATCGGGCAAAAAGAATCCCCCATCGTTGTCAGGATACACCAGAAGAAGGTTCCCTTTGGATACATTTTCCGGATATAGCGATTCTATCTCAAAACCAGCCTCTTCACCATTATTAAGAAGTAAAGCCTTTTGAAAAGTCAGTTCGCCAACTGTTTCTCTCTTTATTACCTGAAGGCTCATTTCCCCTTGAAAAGAATCATTGAGTACAAGAATTCTTTTTAACATTCTTCTGTAATTTTCTGAAAATTCATCGAGTTGACTTCTGGAATGCGGGATAGATTCGACAAACTTTTTTTCAGATTCATGTTTCCAGTTCTGAATAATTTCCCTGCCTGTCAGTGCATTCTCAGGCAGAATCCTGTCCGGAAAAACACGTAAATCACCCAGTTCATCCAGTTCTTCCGCTATCTGTGAAGGTTTTTCAATCAGAGGAAACTGGCTTTTCAGATGACTGCAAAACCATTCATATACTGCAGCGCGTGTTTCTGCATTATAGTTATGTCCAGCATCGATATGAACGTTTTTAATCATATTATCAGCATCGTACAGAGAATAATATTTTTTAATTAACGGGTATTCTCTTTCCGGTGTACTGTGTGTCCAGGGGTCTTTTGTAGCCGACATGAGAAGTAGAGGTCTGGGAGCAAAGGCTGCACACAGTTCAATTGTTGACATGTCTATCCATATCTCCGGTATATTTTCACATCTGCAACCGGGATGCTTTTCCGCACCGATAATGTTCACCGGAGCGGCAACCTTTATCCGTTCATCTGCAATCATCAAAAACAACGTCTGGCTCGCGCCTCCCGAAGCGCCTGTCGCGCCGATTCGCTGAGAATCGACATAAGGTAGGCTTGTGAGAAAATCAACACCGCGTATATTGTTCCAAAGATGTAACCCTCCGAGATTGAATCCGTAAAGCTTCGCTTCTGGGAAATCAAAATCACCGCGGAACAGACGTGGTTCATAGGGTTCCGGTATATCTGCTTTCATTTGTGCTCTGCTTTTATACGGATCATGAGGCAGTTGGAAGGAGTCGTTGTAGCCAATCATATCGATGCTAAAAACAACAAATCCCTGCCGCGTAAAGTCAATACACCGGCCGGGAATGGAGCCTGCCGCCGAGTTCTGAAGCCGTCCGTATTCCCAGTGCCCGTGGGGAGTAATTATAGCCGGATAAGGGCCTGTACCGCTGGTTGGCCTGTAAAGATTTCCTGTTGCCAGGAATCCCGGAAGGCTTTCGAAATATACTTTGGCTACTGTAAAACCGTCTCCCTTTCGTTCGTCGAATATTTTTGCATTCAACGGAGTTTTCACGGGTTCTGGCCACAATCCCGTTTTAATCAGAAGTGTCTCACGAAGCTGTGTTTTTCTTTCTTCCCACTGCTTAAGGGAGTGAACAGGTTTCAACCTCAGTTTGAAATGATCAGGATCTCGTAAATTCAACAATCTCGTATCCTTGACATTTTCTCCTTTAGCAGGAAGGATTATAAACGAAAATAAAACAATGAAAAGCGCATATACATAAAATCCCGCCAGCCTGAGAGAAACTTTAGATAACTGATACATTTTGTATTATGCCTTTCCTCATTCATTTATGTTCAAAATCATTGTGAATATTTTCTGAATAATGATGACTACAAAGCTCCGTATTCGCTGTATACGTCATCTATGGACATTCCCGCCTTAATCTTTTTCCTCTCATCATTTTCTCTATCAAGAAGCTCCTCGCATCGTAGCATAACTTCGTCAATAACCTCAGCCGGTATCACCTGGACACCATCGGTATCGCCGAAAATAAAATCATCCGGGAAGATTTTTACCGAATGCTTGGGATGTCCCGGCAAATATATTGGTGTGTTGATTTCATTCACAATCCAGCCGGTTCTGGCATTTGCAGCGTATCCCATGGTATATACCGGAAAATCCTCCATTTGCAGTATTATCCTTGTGTCGCGGACATTTCCGGCAATTAGCGCACCAGCAGCGCCTTGCGATTGTGCAAGATGGGAACTCATTTCTCCCCACTGTGCGCATACAAAACTTGGCCCTGTATCGATACATATAACACAGCCGGGCGTAACTGCTTCCATCACCAGTTTCTGTTTCGGGCCTCCTCCCCATGGCTTATTGCCGCGTTCACTGAGAACTTCCTCGCTTTCGGCGTGAGAATGAATTTTCACAGTCAAAGCATGACCGGCAAGCACCATATCCTGCCTAAGTGGACGGAATTCTTGTGAAAGCGAGGTTTCTCTGATGCCTAGGGAATACAGCTTATCAAATACAAGCCCGCCATAGAAACGTTTATACCGCTTGACTCTTTCCGCAGGGGTAATATCAAGGTTACGGTATTGAGGCATATTATGCTCCTTTTGAATATGTATTTTTGAAAATTATTTTAAACCGAAAGTTTATTACCCAGACCTAAGTATACATATCAGGTTATATTGAGTCAAGATTCACCTTATAATAAATCATGGTTTTTTACTTATTATCCCAAATTATTCACACAATTATTATAGCTTTATCTCAGCGATTTCGGCTACCTTTGCGGAAATATTTATGAAAAGTTTGTGTTTATAATTCTATTCTTATATTTCTGTATATAAAAAACCGGATTCGAAAATATCAAATCCTGATATTCTCAAATCCGGCTCTAATTCATTCTAATACCATTATCCCCGATTACTCAAGTCGAATGCACATGAACCGTGAGCAATTTCATGCCACAACATCAAACCGGTTTCGGCCGGGCACATTCTGTGCCGTATTACGAATCGCCTGTTGCTGCACTTGCTCTTTCTGTGCCTCGTTTTCACGGATTCGCGGCTCATCATTTTCATTGGCTGCCGGTGTTTCTTCAGCAGGAGCAGTCTGCCCAGCAGCAACAGACATTTC
>JABHYP010000718.1 GCA_018656855.1 Candidatus Latescibacterota bacterium
AATATTGATGAGGAACATCTAAAAAAACTCGCTGCCGCAACTGACAGTGACGTTTATCTAAGCGACAGTTCTCCTCTCGATATCCCTTTCTGGAATCTGCGCACATCTGCAACGGAAGAGGTTCGCTTACGCCACATCAGTGAAGGCACACCCGGAAGCCCATGTCCGAAGGGTTTATTAAAGTACAATTCGGAGTTCTCTAAAATCCCGGTATGCACCGCATCTCGTTTTTATCAGAAGCGTAAATTGAAACACCTGCCTGAAGAAAACCTTTCAGCGGAACAGCTTCTCGTGGCAAAAAAGAAAGTTCTCGATAAGGCCTGTATCTGCCATGATCTTGGTGGTAGTGCACTGATAAAAAATTCAATTAATCCTGATGCGACATCATGTATCTGCTGCGGCCCAAACATTGAAAACTTTTCTAAAATTGCCACTCTGGAAGAGATGGTAGACCACATTTACGGGCGCCTGTCCCTTTTGACTAATAAGGACCGGGCGCACATGTTTGTCAAAGAAGCGATGATTTATGTGGAATACCTCCGCAAGGAAGTCGAAAAGTACTCGATGGACCTGTCTGTGCAAAAAGAGAAATATCTCTTGGAATTCAAGGAAAATCTGCTTAACGGACTTATGTATTACTCCCACCTTGCCGAACAGTATTTTGAGGAAAAAAGAGTTCTTTTTCTCGAGGAACTCGAAAATTTGCATAAAGAAATCGAATGCATAACCCTTGTACCGGCTACAGTTGAGAATAATCGATAGCTGTTGTTTTTCAAATACCGCCGAAAGAGTTAAAGTCGGCAAATACCGTCCGCAGACTTTTTGTAACTAACATTATAGTGGAATAGATAAAGGCAGTTTCTTTGAATTAATATATCTTCAAAATCGCTCGAACGTTTTAATCATCTTCATACATGCAAGCTCTTTCTTCACTGTTTTTCCAGTTCAAATTTAAATGGCATTATAACCCAGCATGAAACAGCTCTGTCCATGTGTTTTGCGGGAGTAAACTTTGTCTTTCTTGCGGCTTCAATCGAAGATTTGTGAAAAACTTTTGGGCCGCCAATTACTTCAACCGAATCGACAAGTCCTTCCTTATTAACCAGCACTTTCATTGTTACGTTTCCTTCAATTCCGGCCCGTTCGGCTATCTCAGGATATTCCGGAATAACAGGGACGGCTCTGGCTGGCGGCTCCTCAACAGCGAAGTATTCAAAGATTTCATCTTCCTCGGCGGATGCTCCCGGGTCAGATGCAAGGATTGCCGCCGGAGGAGACGGGGGGGCGGCAGCCTTTAAATCAAGCTCTGTGCTCTCGATAGTGACATCATCAGGAATCATATCATCTTCGACTTCTATGACCAGGCCATCGGGATCAAAGGGCAACGCTGGCGCCGGCAGCATAACAGTCTGGCGGGTTTCCGGGATGTTTTCGAGTTTTATTATAACTGGAGGCGCCTCAATCTTCTGTTCAATCTGTTCACGGTAAGGCAGGGGCACAATTATTATCATGGTAGTGAAAAAAATACTTACAATGAGGCTTGCCAGGAAAATTATTCGGGATTTCCTATGCAGGTCGGCTGATGGTCTCTTAAAATGTACAGTTGAGGTATTCATAACATATTTGTTTTAAAATATTAACATAGGCAGTCTTATTAAATCTTCCAGATATGACGTTTTAAAGTTTTCTAACCAGTACAAATATGAGTTATTTTGGGTTTAAAATCAATATAAGATACTTCCAAGGTTATTCTCAATTATTTAATTCCGCCAGAATTCAGGAATCAGAGTCCAGGAGTCAGAAAAATGTTCCCGCCAGCAATTCTCAGTTATGTTATTGAAAATTGATAGAATTACATTCAACTATAAATTACTTTTGGTATTTTTTTCTTTCAGATTCTTAATACAAACTCCTGACTCCTGAGCTTTTTCCACTGTTTAAAAAAAATCTTCTTGCCTCTCTCATGTTCATTTTTTTAGTTATATGCTAAGGATTTTTTGTTTGATATCTTCTTGTGAGGAGTTACATGGCAGAGAGCGCAGCACATATGATAGCTCATGGAAGAGTACAGGGAGTCGGTTTTCGTTTTTTCGCACGTGAACAGGCATCAGTGTACGGTGTCACGGGATGGGTGAAAAACCTATATGACGGCACGGTCGAGATCTATGTCGAAGGTGAAAAAGACGTACTAAAAGACTTTATTGAAAGAATCAGAAGGGGGCCCATATTCGGGCATGTTTCTGAATTATCAGTTGATTGGATAGAACCTACCGACAAGTATACTAATTTCAGCATACAATTTTAAGGGGACGATATGAACCTGAATGAATTTATCAGAGATGTGCCGGATTTTCCTAAACCGGGGATTATTTTTAAAGATATTACACCTCTTCTCAATAATCCTCAGGCATTTACCGAAGCTGTGAAACTTATATGCAAACCGGTAGAGAAACTCGGAATAACACATGTTGTAGGAATCGAGTCACGGGGCTTTATTTTCGGCACTCCGGTTGCTATCGAATTAGGCGCCAGTTTTGTGCCTGTCCGCAAACCGGGCAAACTTCCATGTGAAACTCTGAGTGAAAGTTATTCCCTTGAATATGGAACCGATTCCATTGAAATTCATAAAGACGCTCTCGGGAAAGGTGACCGTGTTTTGCTTGTCGATGATCTTCTTGCAACCGGCGGGACTATGAGCGCCGCAGTAAAGCTTGTCGAAAAATCAGGCGCACAGATCATTAAAATCGCTTTTGTCATTGAACTTGCTTTTCTCAAGGGAAGAGAAAAGATAGCCTGTTACGATATCGCAACCTTACTAACTTATTAATTGTAACCTCTTCACATTCAGGGAAGCAGCATTCACGGGATCTCTCAAAACATTTCGGGCGGTAATACTTTCTCTAAAAATCAGCGGCTTATTAACCGGTTTCCTTCATTTACTGGCAGCGTTTTCAGATATATTGCCAGGATATGATGACTGCAAACAGGTGCGCCATCCGTTTATCACATTTTAAACCGCAGAGAACACACAGAAAAAAGTGAGCCCGCCTTGTGGGCTGAGAACTTCATAAAAAGCAAGCTGCCAAGTGGACGTGGGATATCAGGATGGAGTTTTTGTTTGACGGATGATTTTTTTCGATGCAAGTAAAATTTTGTTGGATGGTGGCCAGCCCCCCCCGGATAACTCTAAATGCACCAGATTCATACTTTCACCCGGAGACCACTGGGCCATATCATTTCGCGTCAGGATGCTGACAGTGGGAGTCTTGAGCGCAACAGCCAGTTGAAACAGGTCGGTATTGTGGGTAACAATGAACCTGCAGTATGACATCATACCTGCAAGCATCGACACAGGCCTGTCATCAACAAGGATGATATTCTTTCCGAAAATTTCCTTAAGTTCTGCTGTCAGAGCTTTCTTTTCAGGTTCAAAAAAAACTACAACCGTAGCCTTGATACCGGAAACAAGTGTTTTTATGACATGTTCCGCATTTTTTCTGCTGATGGGGCCGCCCACTATTTCTTTGGTTAGATCAAATCCCACAAGCCTTTCTAAATTGGGCAAAGGGCCTGCCGGAAGAAAACGCATACGCGCAACTTTACGTATATTATCACTTATGGTCATAGTGTAATCACGGATACTGCCCTCAATTCCAAGGGTGCGAAGCATGTCAAGATAGCGGTCAACTTCATAACGTTTACTCCGGGACGGTACGATTTCGATATTGAAATAATTAAAGCCTCCGCTGCCGCTGAAGGATATTCTCAAATCTGCATTAGACAACCTTACAAGAGATGCTATTTCACTATCAAATTGGTACGACAGAAACAATACAAGGTCGAATTTAAGATCAGCCAGCTCTTTGCCGATTTTTTTAAACTCTTTTGAAAGTGGATTATTGATGTAATCCTTGAATATAATAACTTCATCGATAGTTGGATCTTTTTGTAATAAAACGCTCCAGGATTCATGTGCCGCTACGGTAATTTTTGCTGAATTAAAATGTTCCCTGATTGTTTTTAAAACCCGTGTTGCAAGAAGCACTGTGCCCAGACGGTTATATGGTATTATTAATATGTTTCTGGGATTTAAAAGGATTTTTGTCATGTTGACAGGAGGAGAATCACCTGCTGCATAAATCTGCCCGAGACGCACCCTTCTGATTTTGCCTTTTATAAATTCAGCTATACTTTTCATTATAAAGCTCTACGTAAAAGATAATCAGCATACCTTCATATTTAATCAAGGTGCTATTGATTGAAAAAGCGCCGATTATCAGATGATTGATTAACCATAAAAAAGTCCTGAAAATATTTTTTATCCGGGCATTTCAAATGAGATAGACCCGAGATCATGCGATGTTCTCTTAAAAAGAAGGGTGCTGCTTAGAGGGGTTTGGAGAACTGTGGGTAGAACCAGTTTCCGAGGCTGGTCATGCCCGTTTGATATAAACGTATTGATAAACGGTTTCGCCGTTACATTTGAAACAATCGACAGAATCTTTATCTTATCCGACCCATCGCACCTGACCACCGCCCCTGGTGAGAGAGCATCCTTCGAACCATCTGAGTGTTCAACTATCAGGTAGTGGATTTCGGGTTCTTCTATTGAGATATAAATTGAGCCGATGCCCTCTTTCCCCTTGAGCGCTTCAACACGGAAAATACTGCCATATTCATTTAAGCTGTATTGCTTTATGAGGTCATGTGAGGTATCAATATCATACCCTCTGTCCTCAGCATCATTAAAAGACTTGTTCCCGACAAAGCCGCGGAAATTTATACGGAAATCTGTATCAGCACGGTTGGTCGTCCATGCATCAACAAGCCGTATAATATCTCCTCTTACAATATGGAGGGTATCGCCTGCACAAACAACATTATTCTTATCATGGATACTGATCTCGACCTTTTCGAGTGTTGTGGGTGGATGAATATGTACGGGAGTTGTCCCGGAAGAAGTTAATTCAACAAGAACTTCGCCGCACAGATAAGCGTCTTTATATACTCTTATTTTTGTTGGTGATGATATTATAACTACCCTGCCAAGATCGTTCGAATTTCCATACCCTAATATATCGACCAGAAGTCCCCTCTTATAATTGGCAACAATAGATGAAACTTTAATTGGCGCTCCTGAAGGAACCGATAGCGCGGCACCGTTCATGACCGCAGACGGATTCGGGTTGTTCTTAATAGTGACAACAAGATGATCGAGTTCGGGCGTGGGAAGATAGACGCTCGGTTGCTCCTGTACAATGCCGTACTCACGCATG
>JABHYP010000719.1 GCA_018656855.1 Candidatus Latescibacterota bacterium
AAGCCAATATGGAAGAGGCGAAACGTTTGGAAGCCGAAAGTAAACCGGTTCCCGAATTAATACAGAGGTCGGTGAACTATATGGGCCGAATAACTGAAGCCAGATCGCTTGGTATGGACCCCATCTTTCACCGCGCCCCGGCTGTACTCGTTTTTCACTCTCCAAAAGACAGTAGCGCGCCCGAAGACAATTGTTTGATTGCCTCTACCACCATGAGTCTGGTGGCCAGGACTATGGGAATTGAATCAACCTATATCGGTTTATTCAAGGGCCCCTCGAGAAATAACGAGAATATACATGCCGAATTGGATATCCCGATGGAGAACCGAATATTCTCAGTTCTCATAATGGGATATCCGCGATTAAAGTTCTATCGCACAGTTGACCGCCAACCGGCCAACGTTCGCTGGGAGTAGCCTGTGAGTCAGGCTTCCCATGTCACTCAGTTGACAGAGTTGCTGCAGTAAATTACGCTGGTGGTAAATTAATTGCATAATCTTTACATAAACTATGCAGTTTATTAACAACTAAAAACAATGAAGAAAGCAACCACCATCACTCATCTGACAGATTCGCTGCCACCAGCAGGAGTGCGATCTAAAATTGGGTTGCTTTCAATTGTCTCCATATTTTCCTTTCAAACTGTCAAATCTGATATTTCCCGCTCTATTATCGGAATTATTGCCGGCCTGATTATTATTGCCATTATAGGCTAACGACGGCAGAGGCGATTCCGATTCGACAATCATTCATCAACAACACATCGGAGTCAGCCTCTGTTGAAAGGGGTATGATGTTTGTATTGTCGTCATTTAACTTAGGGATCGTTAAAAAATAACTTCACATAATCTATTTGCAAAAGTCCCAAAAGCACTAGACATTTTGCTTACAGAATGTGAACTAATTTTTTAGCCAACCCTTAATTAATTAAAAAATCAGCTAGAGAGCACAATGGAACCGATAACTATTTTGGATACTACCTTGAGAGATGGCTCCCAGGGAGAAAATATCTCATTTTCTGTCGAGGACAAGTTAGCCATCGCCCTAAAATTGGATGAATTCGGCATTCACTATATAGAGGGTGGATGGCCGGGTTCCAATCCCAAAGATATCCTCTTTTTTAAGCAGGCCAGAGAATTGGAACTGAAAAACGCCAAGCTGGTGGCCTTTGGCAGTGTGCGCAATAGAAAAAACCAAACGGAGCAAGATCCAAATATCCAATCCCTTTTGCAGGCGGAAACTCCAGTGGTGTCGCTTTTTGGAAAGTCCTGGCTACTGCATGTAAAAAATGCATTAAACGCGTTACCAGAAGAAAATTTAGAGATGATCTATGATTCCGTCGCATTTCTGAATTCTCAGGGCAGGGAAGTTCTTTATGATGCGGAGCACTTTTTCGACGGATATGAAGACAATCCCGAATATGCCCTTGCCACCCTTAAAGCGGCTGAACGCGGTGGTGCTGATACCATCATTCTTTGTGATACCAACGGAGGTACTCTGCCGGAACGCTTGGGTGAGGTTGTAAAAGAGATCATTGGAAAACTGTCCACACCCGTCGGCATACACACGCACAATGATTCTGAGTTGGCAGTCGCCAACACACTGTCGGCCCTCAACAATGGTGCAATTCACGTCCAAGGAACTTTTAACGGTTACGGGGAACGCTGCGGCAATGCAAATCTCTGCTCCATCATCCCCAACCTACAATTGAAAATGGGGATACAATGTGTCGCTCCAGAGCAATTAACCAATTTGACTTATCTTTCAGACTATATTGCTGAAATCGCCAATGTCTCTCATCGTTCAGATTCCGCCTTTGTCGGTAGAAGCGCATTTGCCCATAAGGGAGGGGTTCACGTCCATGCCGTGATGAAAGACTCCACCACCTATGAGCACATCCCGCCAGAGTCCCTCGGGAACAACCGCCGGGTGCTGGTATCCGATCTCTCCGGTAAAAGCAATATCCTTTACAAAGCGGAGGAATTGAACGTCGATCTGGAAAAGCATAAGGATAAGCTGCCCAAAATCGTCAAGATGTTGAAGAAAAAAGAGCACGAAGGATACGCATATGAAGCTGCGGAAGGATCGTTAGAATTGATGATTCGCCAGACTGCCGAAGAATGGATTGGATATTTTGAATTGGGTGGCTTTCGGATTATGATGGAAAAAGAACCCAAAGGGTTTCCACGTTCCGAGGCAACCATCCGTTTACACGTGGCCGGGAAAACAGAACATATCGCCGCTGAAGGAAATGGCCCAGTAGCTGCTCTGGATAATGCCCTGCGTAAAGCGCTCTATAATTTCTATCCAGAAACCGACGGGATTCACCTGACAGATTACAAAGTACGCGTTTTGAATCAAGGGGGTGGAACCAGCGCCAAAGTGAGGGTTTTAATCAATTTCCGGGCCGGCGAATTTGTCTGGGGGACTGTCGGTGTTTCCGAAAATATTATCGAAGCCAGTTGGCAGGCGTTAACCGATGGTTACTCTTATTTTCTGCTAAAACAAGGCCCAAACAATCGAAACGGGCATAGCCCAGACACCATTCAACCCGAAGCAGTTGTCAGCAAGTAACCGCTCGATAGACAAATTGAAGTCCCAACAGAAAGGATTTTGGATGAAAGTCGAAGTTTTAGTCGACTTGAATGCGGGTGAATATGTCGAACGCCTTATCGCCGAAAACATCAAGTGCATCCAGATCCTTGACGATCGACATATCTCTCTCCTTTTCTAAATCAACTAAATAGTGGTGGGTCAGATCTACCCCAACACTATTGCGCACAACGGCAACAAAGGGTCGTTCCAGATCGTTACCATTTTCGGGGACACTCATGACGAATCCCAGGCTGTTATCGCTGAGTTGAACCAGTGATCCCTTCGGATAAATTCCCATTGCATTTTGGAAGTCTTCCCAAGCCTCCGCATCATATTCAATTCCGGCCAAAGCATCCAGATATCTCATTGTCGCCGGGGCTGGCCAGGATCGTTTATACATGCGTCTTCCGGCCAAGGCTTGGTAGATATCCACAATGGACAACAGGCGGGTTTCATAAGTGACCTCATCCCAGCTAACACCCTCAGGATAACTGTTCTGAATGGCAATATCCTGTTTGATATGATG
>JABHYP010000720.1 GCA_018656855.1 Candidatus Latescibacterota bacterium
AGATACAATTGATTTTTTTCCATTATTACGTAAATAATTAGCGAGTTTTCCAACTGAAGTAGTTTTACCTGAACCCTGGAGTCCACATACCATAATTATTTCAGGTGAACCCTTTATCTGAAGGTCAACAGCTTTTCCGCCAAGAAGGTTAGCGAGTTCATCATGAACAATTTTGACAATCATTTGCCCTGGAGTTATACTTGTCAAAACATTTGTACCCAGAGCTTTCGATTCAACATTTTTTGTAAAGCTTTTTGCTACCCTGAAATTGACATCCGCCTCTAGAAGTGTGCGTCTTATGTCACGCAAGGCATCTTTTATATTGGCTTCAGTAAGCCTACCCTGGCCTCTGATTTTCTTAAATATTGATTCTAATTTTTCAGTAAGTTCATTAAACATATTAGAGAGCGTTTTGTTTTAAGTTCATTCAATAATAACATAGATTTATAATATACTTTATTAATATTACAAAAGCAAATTATTTCCTCTCGCTATTATGTAGAATTTTAACAGAATAATAAATACACATAAAAAGAAGAGAGCAAATAAACTGCTCTCTTCTTTTTTTTATTAACCGAAATTTGGTAGAATAAGTTATTCTTCACCCTGAATAAATACGGTGAATTCAACTGGATAAATAACATTTACAGCTTTTGCAGGTCCTTTTACGATATTTGAACCAACCAGCGGCATATCTTCTATAGGGTCCAGTTTAATTTCCCTGACAACATCAAGGATGCAGTTCATAAAGTTTTCACTGTTAATTCCTGTTACCTCAATAACATTTTGGCTAGATATTGTGCCGTCAGTCTCAACTGTAAATGAAAGAACAAGATTTCCGGGATCAACCTCATCACGCCTGTATCGGGAAATAAAACATTGTTCCATTTCTGTAGAAATTGACTGAAGCGCCGTTGTAAAAGCACGAGCATTACGTGCAGTATCATTAACCCTGTTATTGATAATTTGTCGTGGATCAACAAGGCCAACTCTGACTTTCTCCCTCTCAAGTTCCGCCAATCTCATTTCTCTTGTCACCTCAATCCTATCGATTTTCCGTTCACAATTGAATGATATTGGCATAGTATCAGAAGGTCTGTTAAAAGCATCAAACCTATATACGACATCGAAACTTAATCGTACCCTATTCACTTCAGGTCGTAAAGGATCGAAAGTAACAAGGCCACTATAACTGTCTCCGCGGAAAATCATCTCATCCAAACCGTAATTTTTACCACGAACCATACCGAGGCGCATTTCATAACGGTAAAATTCATTACCTGACTGACCACGAATTGTTTTATAATAATTTTCAAAGCTATTACCATATTTAGCTGCTGGAATGCTGGTCGTATATGAATGATAGGTTTCACCAAGATCAGTCATCAGTATTGCTTCTGATGGATCAATCTTCATTTTTGCAAAATCTCTGTTGATGATCGACACTTCAAAAACAGTGAAACGGTTGGGTATGTAACCCAGATTAGGATCTGTCCAATTTCCGTAGGAATATGGATTTGTTGAATATTCACCCAATAAGGACTCTTCTGGGAAAAGTGCATTCAATTCCGCCTCTTTCATATACCTCACAGCTATGGTCGATTCACCAATGTCATACATAATTGTATTGGTTTCTTCATCAAAGGAATACGCCTGATCATCGCTTGTAATTACAGGTACAATATAAGAACTATAGCGAATGTCCGGAGGATAAAGAAAACAACTTACTGCCAAACATAATGGCAAAACTAATATGAATGATATAATAACTTTTTGCTTAATATGTTTGGTCATATCACACTCCACCTTTTGATTTATAAATTAAACTTAAAATGTTATTGGCTGGTTGAAAAGAAATCCATCTTCTGCTGAGCTATGCTGCCTTCCTGAATAAGTGCAAACACAACCATGTTAACACCCATTTTTAGCTGAGGTTCGTTGTTAGAAAGGTTTTTCCATTTGTGTGCATAACCCTTATCAGAATAAATTGCCACAAGCCTTTCATCAAGCCAGATACCCTCGAGATAATGAACAGCTTTCGCCATTTTTTTACTTTTGTTAGTCGATCCTCCAGCCAAGTCCTCAACAACCTGTAAAATTCCGATTTCTGAACCCTGAGGCGGGCCAAAATCGAAATCATGGAAACTATGGTACAGCGGATGATCGTTTTTAATTGGTAAAAATTTTGCGTCAGCGCCGAGTGCATCTCTGAACATCTGTCGTAACGATG
>JABHYP010000072.1 GCA_018656855.1 Candidatus Latescibacterota bacterium
CGGCTCGACGATGAACCTGCCGGGGGCGACAGTGCCTTCGGCTTTGGTGGGCGATGGAATGATGGTGAGCAAAACGCTGAGCAGCGCAACAAACGAGGTTACTTGTGCCATGATATGCCTCTCTTGATGAATGGGGGATGGTAAATGTCTTTTCTCGCTCTATCCCGGTTATATGGCCTAAAGGCTATGTTGTGGGACAAGCGAAGAATTATTTGCCATTTATTTTAGTTTAATAGACTAAGGTCCTGACTAATTAGATTAATATAATCACTTATCACTTTTAGTTCAGTTTTCCTCGACATGAATAAAATATCCATAAGTCAAAGATAATATTAGCAGTTTACCTAGATAAGAACTTGAATTTATTTTGATAGAAAAATAATAAGTATATACATAATAAAATCGCAATAATGTTAATTATTCCTGCAATTGTATAAATTGGCATATAAAAGTATAATCTAATATGCTTATCGCTTTTACGAATCGGAATCAACCTGAATAGATAATTTGTTCTTAATAATTTTCCTTTTCTGCCATCAATTTCAGCATTCCAGTATTTATTCAGAGCCTGATTTACTTCCAGATATCCATACGAATTAGCTTCTATCATAATATTTATCTCATCTTTTCCATAGGATATACTTTTTATCGTGTTGCCGTTGTTTATTAATTTTATACAATCTACACAATCTGAACCGATTTCCTCATCTGTAGTTAAAGTTAATTTTTCATCGATCGGAAGATTATTTTTAAACGCATCTTGCATATAATTTAAAATATTTTCATGGTTTTTGAACAAATAAGCCCGCTCGGGGAATTGAATCACAGGCCGTGGATCTGGAGTTTCATGGATATATCTCCAGTGACTCTCTGGAGACTCATAGACCAGTTTTAATTTGTTTATGGGGAATGGACTTATGATATACTTCAATCCGAACATGTTTGAATATATGGGATTAAGGGGATTTTCGATATCAAATATAAAACCATAGGCAATTGTCAAACTTCTGTAAAATTCATTAAATATCATTTTTGCTTCTTCGGTAATAAATGCAGTACTGCCATCAACACTTGGTATTATGGTTGCGAAATTATTCCAGAACATTTTTTTATATCTGATACGAGTCCTTTTATTATAAGAATTTGATTGCAGGTCATAATCACGATTGAAATAAGGATTTTTATTCAGAAAAACAATATTCTTTGCAATATAGTCCAGGCGTTCCGGATCACTAAGAAAACCGAAGTCTTCCGTGTAATATGCTCTATAATTTGAATTTTCCTTTTTTACTTGCTTCATTAATAATGATTCGCTCTTCTCAACACCATAAATATCACCAGCGTTATCACTATTTTTCGCTGGTTCAATAATGTGACGATGATATGAATGAGTTGAAAACGCCAAAAGAAATATTATTGAAAAAATATATTTATTGATTCTTTTTGGATATAAAAAACAAACAACTGCACTAATAATAGTTAGTAATAATAAGGCTTCGTAGATAACCTCTATTCTCCAGAAAGGAGTAAATTCTTTCCCGGATTTTGTAAGAACGATGATAACGTAGTTAAGCGCCCTTAAAATATTAAGTGAATGGGACAACTGAAAAATAATGACCGCTAAACCAGTAATCCCAATCCAGGCCTTATTTTTTAGATTTGATTTAATTTTTATTTTTGAAATAAACTCAAAACCCTCAAGCATCAATATGACTATAAAGGGGAGTGCTATAATTGCCTGGAATTTTAAGGGTTTAATAATTCGTATTATATTCAGGACACTTTCGTATTTCAGGAAATAATATACTATAAATGAAATGAGTATTAATCCTGTATACCAGTACTTTGCCGGTTTAAAACGACTTTTAATTAAACCGATTGTAAAAATTACGAGTGCAATACTTGAATAGAATAGTAAAAAATGGATATCATGTTTTTTATATCCTGCTAAAGATTGAATATAATTAGCAATATATTGTAACGGATTAATTGACAGGAAAGCACGGTGTGCTGATTCATATACGGTGTATTCAGTTTTTACCGGGAATTTTAAATTTAGCCAGATGAATGGCAACCAGAAGTAGATATTTAATAGTATGCTGATAGAGAATGAAAAAAATAGAAATTTAACATGTGTCACAATTTTCTTTTTATGTGCATATTGATATATAAGGTAAACAGCAATTGTCAGGCTGAGTATTGAGATATAATTTGCATATACATTAAACATTCCATTATATGCCGGAAAAGCAATAGCGATTGCCAGGATAACACCGTTTCTTATACCGGGATTTTTGAAAAATGTATCGATACATATTAACGCGAGAGGGAAAAAGAAAAAGATACCGGAATAATTCAGCATATTGCTATAACTGAAATAAAGATTATTGCTGAATAACAGGAGTGAACCCATAAGTGACATCATACTATTGTAATGCAAGCAGTCATGCAAGTAATAATAAAAGGAAAATACAGTAAATAACAATAAAGTAAAAATAATCCAGCCATATGTTTTATATAATGGAAAACCAAATTTTGCAACGATAGTATAATGAAGAAGTGCAAAAATATTTAAATCACTATAAGCTAAATATCCTGTGTTCATAACGCCAAAGCTGTTATTGAAATCCCATTTTTCAAAACCATTATATAAAGATTCACCTTTTTTATATAACATCATCGTCATGTGGTAAAAGTCTGCATTCCAACCATTTTCTCTGGAATCGACAAATGGAGTTCTATCATGGATTATTAGATTGCCGAAAAATAATAAAATAATTATGAAAAGAATGATGTAATATCTATGATTAAAAGTCTCAAAATTTATTCTTTTCAATTATGAACCTTTTTAAAAAATAATGATTGTTATTAGCTTCATTGAATGACAATCAGGTTGAAAGTTTGTTCAAATAATATTTTACACCCCACAAAAGACGCATCATTTTAAAATTTGCTCTTTTTATGGTTAGTATCAGATATGAAAATAAAAAAATATATCTAAACAGAAAATTTGGTTTGCATTTTTTACTTAGAAGCTTTGCAAGAGGCTCAAAAAATTTATATCTGCTGGTTATTATTGAAAAAGAATGAATATTCTTGAGTTCATCAATATTATTTTGTTGTAAATAATCATTTTTAAAATAACTTCCCAATTCATCACCATTAAAGTTTCCTGCGATGAGTCCTGCTTCTTGGGCTTCTTTGAATATCTGTGTGCCAGGATAATATTGCATCATGGAAAACCACGGCAAATTGGTTCCAATTCTCTGATTCATTTCAATGGTTTGCCATGCATCTTTAGATGTTTCATTGGGCAAGCCAATAATATTTGAGGTAAGAAATTTTATTTTATATTTTTTTAACAGTTCAGCGGCTTTAAATATTTGTTCATCCTTAATACTTTTTTTTAATACATTATTGCGAATATCTTCTCTGCCGGTTTCAATACCAAAACATACAAGTCTGCAGCCGCTGTCTTTCAGGTACGAAATTTTTTCCTCGTCTAATACATCAACTCTTGTATTGATTGTATATGGTCTGTCTATATCTTTTTTGTATGAAGATGCGAATTCTTTCAGCCATTGAGTAGACAACGCAAAATGATCATCAGAAAACCTTATTTCATCGATTCCCCATCTATGTTTTACTTCCTGTACCTCTTCAATTACATTAATTGCAGAACGCCGGCGAATGTATTTTGCAGTTTTTCCATACAACTCGTGCAACGCATGGTTAAAACAAAATGTACACTTAAAAGGGCATCCGCGGCCTGTGATGAATATTTTATAAGGATTTCTGGCAAGGAATCTGTATCGGTTATAATAAGATCGGTCAGGAAACGGCAGGGTATTCAGATCAGTAACGAGTGGTCTCAGTTCATTTTCTATGATTTCGCCATTAATATTAAAATATAGATTCTTTATACCATAGGGGTCTTTATTTTCTTCAAGTGCAATTGCATAGTCTAAAAGTGCATATTCTCCTTCTCCGCGACAAATTACATCGATAGATTCATTATGTATCAATTCAGGAAAGAATGTAGCATGAGGACCGCCGACAATTACTTTAGCATCGATACCAGCGGCTTTTAGCTTTTTTATGGAAGAAAAAATCCATTTCTGATCACCTGTGTAACATGGATATCCGATAATATCCGCAGAAAAACTTTTTACTTCATTGTAGGTTTTTCTTCCCTCTATCCAGACTCGTGTCGAAAATCCATGATTAATTAATACAGATGATATCTGTAGTATACCGATATTATCTTCAGGTATTTTTTGAATAAAAGCAATTTTGATTTTCCGCACTTATGAGGCCTTTTTTCTTGCAAGTATTATATGGCAATGCCCCTTTAATCGAAAAACTCTGCTCAAGCGTTGTTCGACATTAAAGAAAATTAGCAAAGCAGGATATATAATTTTTAACATTTTAAATTTAAAACTATTCACAGTATCAAAGACATCCGATTGGCTGGCATACGTTATTTTCTTTTTAAAATACATTAATTTGGTCAATTGCATAAAAAGCTCTGCAAAAAAAAAGACAGAAAAAGTATGAAAGGTTATTTCCATTCCCAGTTCAAGAAAAATTTTCTTGAATTCAGAAAAAGAAAATCCGTTACGATAATGTTTCTCGGAACCGTCACGATGACCGAGCATTTTACCTTTTGTGTTTATCAGGGGCCCCTCAAGTGCAGGTGTTGTTACTAATATATATCCTGAAGGCGCTAATACTTCTCTAGCCTTGAGAAGCAGCGAATTTGGATTATCAATATGTTCCAGTATTTCGCCAATAAAGACAAGATCGTATGTACCGGAAGGGAGGTCGTCTTTTTCAAGATTCATTTCAAACGTTTTAACATTATATTGATTTTTCAGATATTCCAGCGACTTACTGTCAATATCAACTGCAAGTACTTTTGCACCTAACTCTGCGAAATGAACACTGAAATAACCAAGCCCTGCACCAACATCCAGAATCTTTTTACCCCGTAAAGATTTTATCACAGGTAATTTTCTTATTATTTCCCATCGTACTCGAGTATTGGTATTTAATTTCATGGGATGAAATAGTTTTGTACTGATTTTAGAAGTCCTTTTCGAAATGTAATGTTGAATCTGAAGATGAGGCTGTCAGATGTTCCCATTCAAGTAAATTGGCTATTTGAAAAGAGTCACTGGTTATTACATGCGTATTTACACAATCAGAACTTCTGTAAAGAGAATCAATACACATGTTTTTTTCTAAATATAAGTCATCTTTTACCTTAATTCCCTTTTTATGTAATTCAAACTTTCTTCTATAACTAAAGGGTAATATTTTTCGATCATAAATTAGTATTTTCTGCATTATAAACCTAATGCCATTACTATAAGATTTTATCCATCCGAAAAGTAACGATAATAATCTCAGCCCGATCATCTGAATGCGGTTTATTCGCTTACTGGAATAATTCTGGAAAGAACCCTCAATTTCAATGACATTATCTTTTACAATTCCGGATGACGATAACGGTTTATTCTGACAAAACACGGTGCCGTCACTCAATTTTCCCGCATAACCTGTATCAGACCATATTAATCTATCCTTTTTATAGGCTTTGTAGACACCACCCTTTGTCGTCGTCCCGAATAGCTTAACCTGGCCGGCGTTTGCAGTAAACAAACCTGCGCCCTCAAAATATTGTATAGAGACATCGGTTTCTTCCTGTGGTGCAGGTTGGATTATATTCATTTTATTACATGACAACACAGTCACATAACTGGAGAGTATATGACCGAATACACC
>JABHYP010000721.1 GCA_018656855.1 Candidatus Latescibacterota bacterium
AACTCAAATGCCTCTTCACCGTCACCCGCCTCTCCAATCACCTGTATCTCCGGATCAGAATTGAGTATATAGCACAGCAGTTCACGTGCAACAGGAGAATCTTCTACAACAAGGACTTTAATCATTTTCAATTTCCCGTATCCTATAGTATTCTTCTTATTACTTCCAGTAAATTACTCTGATCAAAACTGCTCTTCACAATGTATGCATTTGCCCCCACATCTATTCCGCGTTCACGGTCCTCCCGGGACTCGAGACCTGTCACCAGCACAACAGGAAGCTCGGCAAATTTCTTGTCGCTGCGAATATTAGATGTAAGTTCAAAACCATCCATCCGCGGCATTACAATATCGGAAACCACTAAATCGAATTCTTCCGTTTTCAGTGTTGTAAACGCATCAGCACCGTCAATCGCAGTTTTGACATAGTATCCGGCTGACTCGAGAATGTTCTTAAGAAGAATTCTCGACGTGATCGAATCTTCAGCGACCAGGACGTGTCTCTTTTTCGCTTTCTTTTCCTCTGTAGGAGCAGCCTTTATAGAAGGAGCAACGGCAACTTTTACCGCCGATTTCATAACATCAGGAACATTCAGAATGGGAACCACCATTCCCGATCCAAGAACAGTTGCACCAGATATATTCCGCACATGACGGAGCTGTTTCCCGAGGTTCTTTACCAGTACCTCCTGTTCAAACAGTACCTCATCCACGCTGAAGGCAATTCGATTATCCCCACTGCCTAGAATCATTGCCGGAAAATATTCTGATTTATCCTCTTCTCTCACCGGGAGTTCCAGCACATCCGCAAGACGGACGAATGATACAGTGCTTCCATTCAGAGAAATTGTATCTTTGTTTTCGACCGTCTTAATCTCATGCCTGCCGATTCTTGTTGTGCGTTCTAAATTCAGAGTCGGAACAACAAAAATCCGGTCGCTTACCCGAATAAAAACGCCTCGAAACGTTGCAATCGTGAGCGGAAGAAGTATTCTAAACGTTGTTCCTTTTTTAAGTTCGCTCTCGACGGATATAGAACCACCGAGCTTCTCGGTTTTCTCCTTTACTATTGCCAATCCCAGACCCCGTCCTGAGAGCTCGGTGATAATGGCACTGGTTGAAACATCCGACTGGAAAATGAGCTTGAGACTCTCCTGCTCACTCAGTTTGTTTGCATCCTGCTTTGATATGAGACCCCGTTTTACAGCTGTTTCCTTCACTTTTGAAAGGTCGATTCCACCCCCATCATCTGAAACGCGGATCTCAACCTTATCGCTTTCTGCCTGCGATATCGTGATGGTTATTTTTGCACGTCGCGGTTTTTTGTTCTTCTTACGCTCTTCGGGTTTCTCAATACCGTGATCGAAACTGTTCCGCAGCAAATGAACGAGAGGATCCTTCATCTCTTCAAGAATGCGCTTGTCAATTTCCACCTCACCGCCATGAATCAACAGTTCGACTTCTTTGCTCTGATCCCTGGAAAGGTCACGAACCATCTTCGGGAACAGTTCAAGAAGCGATGAGAACGGGAACATCAGCACTTTCTTTGTATCCTCCAGCAGGTTGTCCACCATTCTCCCGATTGTCCGATTGTCGTGTTCAGACACTTTTATTATCTCAGCAAATTTGTTCTCCAGCGATTTAACATGAGATTGATGCCACTCGAGAAACTCAAGGAGTTTGACGGCGGGTGAATGAAGCCGATCAGGCGTGGCCCCGTGCGTTTTCCTATCGCGAGATCTTTGATCCTCTCGTATCTTATCATGAATCTTCGACCATTCCTTTTCCCATTGACTAAATATGGATTTCAAATACCGAAGATTGATGATATGCTGTCCCGTGGCAAGTTTCACTGAGAGCATTTCTTCGGTCTGGCGTAACAGCGAGTCCAGTTTAGATGTGCTGATTCTTATTGACTCCGAAACAGCCGGCTTCTTCATGGTTGGAGTAATTCCCGGACGATCCGGTTCTTCTTTCTTATGAACGGGAGCAGGGACTTTCTCTTCATCCTTTTTCTTTTCCGCTTCCTCCTCAAGAGACTCCGAAGGAACATTCTGTACCTCAGTTGATTCAGGACTTTTGATCTTAATCCCGCTCGTATCCCCACCGGCTGTAAGCTGAGAGAGCTGTTCCACAAGTTCTGAAGCACGAGTGTCTTCTTCATCCTGAGGAGCGGACATGATTTCACCTATCATATCTAATACATGGTAGAGAAGGTCAAATAATGCGGGGGAAAGACTTATTTCCCCCCGTTTCAATTTTGAAAGTACACTCTCATACGACTGGCATACAGACTCAATATCGGTCCTGTTTACTGAACGTGAGGCACCTTTCATACTGTGCATTTCACGAAAGAGTGTCTCGATGATACCCACTTGTTTCTCAAAAGCAGGGATCTTTTCCAGCTCAAGCAGTCCGTTCGTCAAAGCTTTCAGGCGCTCATCCGCCTCGGTTTTGAAGGCTTCCAAAAGTCTATTGAGTAACTCTTCCTGATTCACCATTTGGTTTCATCCTTTAGTACTTTTTACCGGATTACAATTCCCTGACAATTCACAGCAAGCTCATTTACTTTTTCATCAGCTATTCTACCTATGCCACCCCTTCAGCTTCCTTATCGCTTGCGTCTTTGGTATATTTCATTGCTTTTTGCTGTCTGCTCAACCTACATACACTTAAAGAAGCGCGAGTCGCTCAATAAGTTCTGAAATATTTCCGGGCAGCACTTCGTGTGGCGTTAATATGATATTTTCAATCACATCCACTGCCTTATTTAAAGAGTCAAACAGTTCAGGTGAGTAAGTGAGTTCTCCACGTTTTAATCTGTTAATCGTTTTCTCTGCAGCCTCACATACAATACCGATTTCGTTTTTGTCGACCGTCCGGGAAGCGCCCTTTATACTGTGTACTTCGCGATAGAGCGTCTCAATGATATCCGCCTGTTTCTCAAAAGCAGATGTCTTTTCAAGCTCAAGCAGCAATGATTTCATGTGCTTGATACGCTCTTCAGACTCGATCGCAAAGGCTGTTAGAAGCCTATTTAAAAGCTCCTTGTTTTCTACCATGATAAGCCCACCTTATTTATTATAGTTTATACCCGCTTACCAGTTCCTGAAGATTATCTCCAAGATTATGCAGGTTTTTCGCCGCATCCTCTAACTGCTTTGCACCTTCGGAATTCTGATCGCTCGCCTGCTTGATATTGTCCATCGCCGCCGCAACCTGGTCCACTCCTACCGATTGCTGCTTGCTCGATGCGGCAATCTGGGTTACCGCTTGGGACGACTCCATTATACTCTCGGTGAGCCTCCGGATGGACTCACCCGTTTCTGTCGATTGCTGTTTCCCCTCATCTGCAGCTTTCGTTCCCTTTTCAGCAGTCATCACAGCAGTGCCGATGGCTTTCTGGATATTCTTCAAAATTCCCTGTACCTGCGTGGTCGACTGTTTCGATTGCTCAGCAAGATTTTTGATCTCCTCGGCCACGACGACAAATCCTTTCCCTTGCTCTCCGGCTTTCGCCGCTTCAATCGCCGCATTGACCGCCAGAAGGTTCGACTGCTCCGCCAGGTCGTTGACCGAGGTAATGATCTCACTGATTGCCTGGCTCTGCTCACTCAGGCTCGTTATGCTTTCGGCGATAGACTCCATCTGCTCGCTGATGCGGTTCATTACCTCAATGGTGTCTTCCGTGGATTTCAGCCCGCCCTGGGATATTTGCACCGCACTCTCTGACTCCTCTGAAACCTTCTGGGATTTCTCATTGGAAAGCTGGGCGGTCTGCTTCAACTCCTCCATCGTCGTACTGGTTTCGGTTACCGAAGAAGCTGTCTCTGTTATGCTGGAGGCAAGCTGTACCACTGTTGTCGAAACCTCGCTTACAGTGGAGGCAAGGACGTTCGAGGATTCCTGAATATTTTTTATCTGCTTTTGTAAATTCTCTGTCAGGACTGCGAAAGCATTTCCCAGGATATCATTCTCAGATTTAGGTGTAACTGTTATATTCAGCTCACCGGATGCAAGCTGTTTGGCCTTTAGGGCTATATCATTTATATATTGGCTCATATCTGTGAATGCTTGTGCCAAAATCCCTATTTCATCCCCCCGATTGTAAACCGGAAGATTAAAGTTCATCTCGCCTGAAGCAATTTTGTTTGCAACGAGAGTAATTTCTCCGAGCGGTTTGGATATGTTCCGGGTAACGAAAAAGCCGATCAATGTTAAGAACACAAAAGATATGAGCGTTCCAAAAATAATGATAAGTTTCGTATCTTGAGTATGCTTGCTCTGAGCTTTATCGCGATCAACCAGTAACGTCCGCTCCTCTTCCAACATCTCATCAACCACTCTTCGAATATCATCCATGATAGTTTTTCCTCTATCCGTCAAGACTATCTTTAATGCAGCGTCAAATCCCCCCTGCTTATCATCTCTCCGCACATTGATTGTCTCCTCAAGCTCATTAAATTTATCCTCAATAAGCGGCGCAAGGAGGTCAAGCCTTTGCTGCTGGTTTGGATTATCGCTGGTCAATTTACGAACACTATTGATTTTCTGATGAGACTCTTCAATTCCTTTATGGTATGGTTCAAGATAACGTTCCTCTCCGGTTATGATGTAACCGCGCTGCCCGGTTTCAGTGTCTGACAGATACGAAATTACTAAATTAAGTTCACGAAATACAAGGTTGGTATGATCCACCCAAACTATTGCCTGATTGAGATTATTGATGCCGATATATGAGCGAACACCGATGACTAATAGTGCAATCAAGGCCAGAACATATCCTGTTGCAATTTTTTTCCCGATTGAAAATTTCCTTTTCATTTCACACTCCTTTTTACAGTTTTTTACGTTCGAATACTACAATAAAGTCTTCTAATAAATTATTATTTTTTCATATATCTATTTTTCCACTTCTTCTTGTATAACGATTTTCTTATCTGAGAGTATCTTTAACGCATCAAGAATAATGAGTTGATCCCCTGTCACACCTTTCAGATACTCTTCACGAATACCCGTTAACGTTGGTAACGACGGCTGAACTTCACTGAGCGGAATTGTCCGCTCCCCTGTGATGCGTTCAGCAAGTATGCCAAGTTCCATGTCATCTGTACTGATAATCATGATCTTATCGATATCAGTTATACCTTTTTCCGGAAGCCCGAAGAATTTCTTGATATCGATAACCGATAGAATCTGCCCGCGAAGATTGACGATGCCGAGAACAAACGGGGGCGTGCACGGCAACGGGGTGATGTGCTTAAACGGGAATATTTCTCGGATATATTCCAGTTCAATCCCGTACATTTCCTGTGCCAGTAAAAACTCAACCACACGGAGTGTTGTACCGGTCGTTTCCTCACTTTCATGTTCCCGGGCGAGAGATTTGGACCTTTCTTTAAGAATCCGCTGCTTTTCCTTAGGCGAGGGTTTAAATCCCCGTTCAATAAGCTTTTGGGTGTCTTCAACACGCTTATTGATTCCGGCCCAGTCGATGGCAACTGTGGATTTCTGTTCCTGAATAGTTTTTTTCTTTGTCATGCTAAAATCTCCATATTCACCATTGAAGTGATGATTTCCATAAGCCTTCCTGCCGTAATGCCCTCAGATTCCTGTATTTCTTTTTCCCGGGGGAGTGTAGATAAAATTTCAAGTGCATTTTCAAAAGGTTTCCTCGATTCTTCGAGCCTCCCCAGAGCGAGCATAATATTTCCAAGCGAATAGTAGGCGAGTACAAAGTCCGGGTCAAGAAAGAGCGCACGCTTAAGTGACACAATTGCATCTTCAATCCGCCCCTGTTCCTGAAGAATGGTCGAACAGAGATAATGATGGCCCGGATTAACCTTGTCCACCCCTATGGCTTTTTCACACCAGGTAGAGGCTTCACCAAGCTTCCCCTGATTGGCATAACTTCTGATTAAGAAAGAGATACCCGCTCCGTAAGGAAACACTGAAGTGTCTCGTTTATTTTTTGACAGGAGTTCAACGAGTATTTCGGCAGATTCACCATACCGGCCCTGCTGATAAAGCATTACGGCTTTCTCGTAGGGCTGTTTCTTTGATTCTTTTGTATGTGGTTTTTCACCGCTCTTTTGTGGAATGACTTGAGGAACTTCAACCTTTATTTCCGGTTCACTCACCGGTTGTGAAGGTGGTGTAATCGAAACGAATTTTTTATCAGGGGAAGGGTAGGTCAATACATCTCTTGAAGAAAAACTTTCTTCTCTTTTGAGACTCTTTTTTCCTGCCCTCTTTCCTTCTTTCTTAAAATAGGTGGTGCCGGAACCATTAACCATCACAAAACGGGGGTGACTTGCCAGCGATGTCTCGGTGGCGCTCACAAACAGCGAGCCTCTCTCCACGAGACAGTGATGAAATCTCTGAACAATTTTCCTGACACGTTCCGGGGTAAAATATATGAATACATTTCGACATAAGATCATATCCATGGCATTGGTATTAGTTGTGAGGCTGGGGTAGGTGTCTTCCACCAGGTTAAGGTAGGAAAACGTCACCATCTCCTTAATATGGGGCAGAATCTTAAAATGCCCTTCTTTTGTGCTCCTAAAATACCCATCTTTCAGCCATGACGGAGTATCGCGGAAGGACCATCTTGTATAGACACCCTCAGAAGCCTTCTTAAGTACTTTAGGATTGATATCTGTCGCTAAAATAGTAATATTCCAATCCCTCCAATCGAGAATGAGCCTGCTTAATATGATTGCGATAGTATAAGGCTCCTCACCGGTACTGCAGGCCGCACTCCAGATTCTCAAGCGCTTCTGTTTTTTCTGATATGAGCGGATTAATTCGGGAAGAATGTGTTCTTCCATGAGCTCAAAGCTTTTTTTATCCCGATAGAAATAAGTCTCTCCGACAGTTAAGTGCCGTGCCAGTATTTCTACTTGCTCTTTTGTCAGAGTCGATGACATCAGCCATGTAATGCACGATTCAGCGTCTTCAAAACCAAACTCCCGGCTGACCGATTCTATTTTCTTTGCAAGCTCACGTTTGCGGTCTTTAGGGAAATTTAAACCCATCTGTTCTGAAATGAATTCATTGAGATTGGAGAGGAGAACATCTGAAATTCTTCCACTCATTTTCCTGCTTCCTTCTGTATTCTTTTCTTCTTTCTTTTTTTAGCCGTGACGTCAAGTTTTTGCTTTATCGTACCGTCCAGCAGCTCATCTTCATCAAATGAAATAAATCTGTCCAGGTCATATATGAGTATCAAATCATCCTTTATCTTTATCACTCCATCTACATACTCCATACCGGCCACTATCTTTTTTGAGGGAATCATATCATGTTCTTCCGACGCAATAATACCACTGACAGAATCCACCGTAAGGACAATTGTACGGTTCGATGTTCGTGCGATGATAAACTGGTCATTCAAACCAATTCCACGTTCCGGCATCATGAATCCCTTACGGGTGTTAACGACGGGAATGACTTGACCCTCTAAGTTGATTATTCCCAGCACAATTTCCGGAGCTTTCGGCAGTGACGTTATTTCAACCGAGCGGATAATTCTCTCTACCGCAGACAGATACAGCGCATATCGACGGTCATCAAGTCTAAAAATAACGTATTGATTTGATTTGTTCATGGCTCCTCACTCAAGTTTTCTTAATAACCTATAATGTGGATACAAACTGCGAATGTTTTCATGCTATTAATCTCTTTTTTCATATTTGACAAAAGCTGTCACACAGTTTCCTTTTTCATTAAATTCCAGTCTTTCCGAAAACGAGTTGACCAGGATGAGACCGCGATGACTGATTTTTCTCGGATCGTGGGGTGGTGTAAAGTCAAAGGAAACTCTCTAACAAAAAGTGCTCTTTTAATATCTTTCTGAGAAAATCTTCTGTATTTCCTCGTTCCGCATTGAACATATATTGTGTGAGGTATAGTGCATATTTCTGATCATCCAGAGTAAAGACTACAAGTAGGTTAGATTTATTCATATGATATTTATTTCCTGAATTGCTGAATATTTGAGATTGATAATCTTATTCCTCCTTAACAATACCTGCAATTCCCGGACTTATATAAGTTTTATTCGATACTATTACCCTAATAGCTTTGGCAAGTTCCTCATAAGCACGATCCTTTAACATATATCCGGATGCACCGGCATTAAGAGCTCTCAGCACATATCGACTATCTGAGTACAACGACGTTGTAATTATCTTCACGTTTGGTATAACGTTAATCAGTTGCTTTAATATCTTTTCAAACTGAAAATCAGAACCATTTATATCCATAATTATAATTTCGGGCTTTAATTCAGT
Organism: Candidatus Latescibacterota bacterium; assembly: GCA_018656855.1. Classification (GTDB taxonomy): domain Bacteria; phylum Latescibacterota; class Latescibacteria; order Latescibacterales; family Latescibacteraceae; genus JABHYP01. The sequence continues at coordinate 8,297 of JABHYP010000721.1, forward strand.
AGTGAATTGAATAGCTGCTTGATAGTCTTTCGCTACGGCAATCACCTCAATACCTTTTATTTTTTCAAGTATAGACTGAATTGCCTCAAGCGTTTTATCTGTTTTATCGACTAGCAAAACTTTCATAATTTGATGTTTAGTCAATTTCTTTTATTCCCTTATTTTTATTAGTGATAATCCAATATCAATTGAATAGTCTGCTTTTATTCAATGAACTTGCCTCAGAATGTGATTACAATTTCTACATTCCCATCAACATAATATGTACTTAGTCTAATTATTTCAATTGGGAAAATCCTGATTTGGGGGTCAGGAATATCCTGATTTGGGGGATTTAAGTATTAAATTAGAACAAGGAAGGGTAACAGTGGGTCGGTTTTTGATAAGCGATTAATTTTCCAGGGAAATCAATCCCGCTTGGATAGTATATTTGACAAGATCGGCCAGGTTATGAATATTCAATTTCTCCATAATATGTTGCCGGTGCGTCTCTATAGTTTTTGGGCTTACATTGAGGAGCGAAGCTATTTGTTTTGCATTTTTCCCTTCTGCAAGAAGTCGCAACACCTCGTTTTCCCGTTCTGAAAGCGGAGAGTCAGGCGTAGAAGTATCCTTATTAAGTTGTTGCAAATAATCTTCCATTATTATGTCTGTAATTCCAGAACCTATGTACATCTTGTTATAATGAACAGCGTTAATAGCTTTTACCAACTCTTTAAAGGCGCTATCTTTTAGAAGATAACCCAAAGCACCTGCCTTCAGCATACCCTTAACAAATCGCTTGTCCGAGTGTATAGACAGGGCAATCACCTTGACTTCCGGTAAAGCTGCTTTGATCTGTTTTGTGGCTTCAATGCCGTTCAATTCCGGCATGCCAATGTCCATAATGACTACATCAGGTTTCAGCTCAAGAGTCTTTCTTACCGCTTCTCGCCCATCTTCAGCCTCGCCAATCAATTCAATATCACGCTGTTTTTTAAGTAGTGAAATGAGGCCTTCGCGCAATATTTTGTGGTCGTCAGTCAGCAATACCTTAATGCTCATGTAATTCCCTCCATTTCCATTGTCACGAGGTTTTAATAGGAACAGACATTATTATTTTCGTACCTTTATCTAATTCGGACCAAATCAATAAATCTCCACCTATGTATTTTATACGCTCGCGTATACTGAATAATCCATAACCAACCGAGTGCGTTAGTGTTTTTAAAATCGAAGAGTCAAATCCAATCCCATCGTCTTCTATTTTTATTCCGAGAGAATCACCCTCTCTTATAATATTGACTTTTATGCTGTGTGCCTGAGCGTGTTTAACAACATTGGTTATGCACTCTTTTGTAGAACGGTATAGAAACATGCCTATGTCTCTCTCAACGGGCTTGGGGAGAGTATCGTTTTCGAATTTAATCGGTATATTGAAATCTTCGCTCATTTTCTCAATAATCCATTCAATCGCCGGTTCAAATCCCAATTCATGAAGAATGGGGGGGCTGAGGTCAAATGTTAATGTCCGTGAGTCTTTTAATATCTTCCCCAGCACTGACTGGATATGATCTGCCTTTTCAGAGATTAATTTGTAATCTTTTATTTCTTTCAGTTCATCTATATTTATTCTGAGAACTGCAAGTGACTGGCTAATCTGGTCATGGAGATATGTGGCAATTCTCTGACGTTCATGTTCCTCTGTCTTTGACAATTCAGATGCCAGTGAACGGAGATTCTGCTGGTAGGTAATAAGTTGTTCCTCTGTCTGCTTGCGCTCGGTTATGTCTCTTCCATATAAATTGATATAATTATTTCCTATTACCGGTACCACGCTGAAAGAGAAGATTCTTGAGCCAACTATAGCTTCAAGATAATACATTGTTTTATCAGTCTTTAAAGCTTTTTGGGGTAAATTATTTTGAATATTCTGAAGAAGGTTAAAAAAATTATTTTTCGATAATTTACACATTTTTATGAACTTGTCTGCAGCCTTATTACTGTAAAGCATTTTCCCATTATAAGCTATTCTAAACACAGGATTGGGGTCCTCTGATGGAAATTTCGATAGGTTAATAACATCTTCTTCTGCTTTCTTGCGTTCTGTGATGTCCTGGGACGTAATAATAGCTCCGTATTTGAAGGGAGATATTCTTATAGATAAAAACTTTTTATTATATTTTTGTTCAGGAAATTCTTTTATTTTGTTAGTTTTAATGCATTCCAATAATTCAGCATACATATCAATCTCATGTTTGCCAGCATAATCCTTATACATCTTATCACTAATTTTAGGTATTCTATCACTCGAGTTCTTTTTTACCTGGTTGAACATGGTTATTCTTCCTTCATTATCAACTGCTATGGTTTCGATAGGATTGTACTCGAACAATGCAAAATTAAACTCATTTTTCTCTCTTAATGCTTCCTCAGCCTTCTTGCGCTCGGTGATGTCGGTTGAGATACCGATTATACCAATTATTTTCCCTTTTTCATCTCTGAAAGGTATTTTGTTTGTAGAAACCCATCTTAATCCTTTTTCGGTTTGCCAGGGCTCCTCAATATTCAATTTAGACTCTCCGCTATTAATAACTGTTAAATCATCCTCGAGATAAGATTTAGCTTGATCTTTCGGATATATATCACTCAAGTTCTTACCTTCCATTTCCTCTTTCTTCAAATTGTGAGCATCTGAAAGATATTTGTTAACACGAACGAAATTATTGTTATTATCCTTATAAAAAACCAACGCCGGAAGATGGTCTATTATTGATTCAAATTCAAAAGACTGATGTTTATATTTCTCCTTGCTTATTCTTAGCTTGTTTTCCATCTGTTTACGCTCAGAAATGTCTTCGATCATGCAGAGGTGTCGAGGATGAGCTTTATCTTTTACAAAAATTGGAGCAATCGTCATATTAATCCATACAGAGGTACCATCTTTGCGAAGATAACGTTTTTCCATCTTGAACCCAGGTATTTTACCGGCATTCAATAAAGCCATGTTATCCAAATCTTTTTGGATATCATTCTGGTGTGTTATACTCATCCAGTCGATTTTTGACATTTCCTCAATAGTTCTACCCGCAATTTTGGCGAACATGGGGTTAACTGAATAAATATGTCCATCGTGCGAGTCAATCAAAGCGATGCCTAATGGAGCCTCAATGAACATGGTTTTGAAGCGATCCTCGCTTGTTTTCAGAGCTTTCTCTGCTTTCTTTCGCTCGGTGATTTCTGCCTGCAATTCCTCGTTAGTTTTTGAGAGCTCTTTTGTTCGTTCCTGAATCCGCATTTCTAACTCGTCGTGAGACTTTTTAAGCGCCTCCTCAGCCTTTTTGCGTTCGGTGATGTCGAGCCCATATATATTGACATATTCCAGGTCAATCACTGGTGCAAATGTTAGAGAGAGTATACTTTCATCATACAAGAGTTCAACATCTTTGCTCAAGCCGGAATTGAGTACGTTCCGACTGATTTTGTGGAAGTCGTCAGGAAGAAGATTGCCGATTTGACATCCCCAGAAGTTCAATAATGGCCTACTGCCTTTGTTGGCGAAAATGATGGTGCCGTCTTTTGTGACCCGGAGGACAGGGTTTGGATTCTCACTTGGGAATTTTGACAGCTTCTTTATTTCCTCCTCAACCTGCTTGCGCCCGGTGATGTCCCTGCACACCGCGATATAAGATACTATGTTTCCCTTCATATCCCGTACAACGCTTATATTTGCAGAAAACCATCTTTCCTTTCCTGCAATTTCAAGGGTATAATCAAAATTTTGAACCTTTCCATTCTTTTCAATGCTTTCAATTGCATTAGCCAAGTTTGCAGCAACATCCTCCGACAGCACAGTATCAAATCGCTGCCCAATGAAATGCTCAGGCGGAACATACAAATCGACGCTTGATGGATTATAATTTGTAAAATATCCCTTATGGTCTATTACAAACACGATATCATCCATCGCGTCAAACAGTGAGTGCATGTATTCTTCGCTCTGCCGCAGAGTCTCCTCCGCCTGTTTACGCTCGGTAATATCCTCAAATGCAGCCCTTGTTTGTAATGGCTTTCCCTGTTCATCATATTCAACCGTAACATTAAGAATCACATCAATAATATCATTGCTTTTGGTAACTAACTGTCGCTCAACTCCTGTCATTTTTCCTGTCTTGATCAATTTTGGAAAATCTTTCTTGAAACCGACAGTGGATTCTTTGGTTGTAAAATTAGTTATATGTTTGCCAATAAATTCCCTCTTTTTATAACCCAGTTTATCCAGAAATATATTATTACATTCAATAATAATGCCTTTCGAATCGAGAGATAAATACATAATGGGTGCGTTGTAATAAAGATCTTCATACTTCTCTTTTAAAAGTATTATTTCTTCTTCCACCTCCTTTCGCTCTGTGATTTCATTTTTTAATTCCTCATTTGCTTTTACGAACTCAGCCGTACGTTCTTGAATCCGTATTTCCAGCACGTCATGTACTTTCTTTAGCGCTTCTTCAGCTTTCTTACGTACAGAAATCTCTTGCTCGAGTTTTTTATTTACCTTTGATATATCATCTAATGTTTTTAAATATTCTTCCGTTGTTATTTCATATTGTTCTTTAATCACTTCATGCTGATTTTTTAAATGTTCTAATTTTATTTCTAATGTTTCTATCTTATCTTTTGATGTACAATTTTTCATTGAAACCACCCGCCTTTTTTCATCTTCTGGATTTCTTCCTGCACATCCTCTATTATAATATTCATTTCTTTTTCTTTAATTTTCAGTTCCATAAGACACTTTTCATACAAAGATTTATTTTCATAAGGAGCATCGCCATATCCTATATCATTCCTCTGACAGATATAATCTGAAATATATGATGTTAATGTAATTTCTTTAAATTTATCATCGACCCTGTCCGGATCATGATGATTTCCTATACCTATAACCATGTCCTATGGAAAATCCCAGTTATCCGTTAATGCTCTTCCGATTTCTGTATGGTCAAAACCCAAAATATGTTTTTCTGCATCCGGTAAGTTGCATTTATCTTTTCTCGATTGCACCAGGACATCTTTAAACTCTTTCTGCAGAAACTGGTCTTCAATTACTATACCTATGTTATGCAGTAAACCCACAGAATATACGTTTTCTCCAAATTGCCGGAATTTTCTCATATAGATTAATTTGTTGCAAAGGGCAACTGCAACACTATGTTCCCATAATGCAGTTCTTGAATATCCCTCAAAATGGTCGTCTTTTTGAAACAATTCACAAACCTTCTGGCTTATTGCCAGTTCTTTAACAGCGTTGAATCCGACGCCGACTATCGCATACTGTATCCTGCTGATTTTTCTTCGGAAACCATAATACGCTGAATTTGCGATTCTTAACAATCTGGTTGCCAGGGGAGGGTCCTTTTCAATTATGTTCTTTAAATCTTTAGCGCTGGTTCTGGGATCATTGATTACGTTTATCAGCTGTGTTATTACTTCTTTAATTGAAGAAATATCAGATTTGTTGACACGTTAAATAAGTTCTTTAAGTTTCATATTTTCCTCAATATTAGCTTCATTAATCATTTCATACCACCATGAATGAATTTTCATGCAACTTCGTGAATGTGTACGTTGATAAAACTTTTATGGCACTTTAAGTAAAACCTATGGTGTAAATTATTTTGAAGCAACTGTTTTTTATCCTTCCTTTTCCAAGGTTATACACGCGTCTGATTATCATTGTTTTGTGCTTAGCCTTATTTCTCTACTATAATATGTCTTGTCCCAGCCTTAATATACATCATTAGGAGTCACAGCATTGAATCATTCGTGGTTCTGTTTTAAGGCTTTTTTTATCTCTCCACCATTGCCAATCGACTATTAAATTACCTAATAAAACATAATAAATTTCAATAAACCGAAATATTTATAACTGCGCTTTCACTACCATTCAGTTATGACACAAAAAAACATCCCCCAATTAATCAAGGACATCCACACCAAGCTCGATTACATCATTGATATACTTCGTGATGATACACTTCGTTATCCAGGTCACGAGACCTACTTCGAAAGCTTGAATACTGATGAAGATCATCCTGAGAAATCCCGCCCTCATAAATAATCCCATTCACACATAATTGTGAACATATCATCTGGCGAGCCCTTCCTCCGAGACTTTTGGAGTAGATACCACTGCCGCCGCAACGATGACAGGCATTCCACACCCTGGAACGCACACACACATCGATTTTTGTATCCTCAGCCGTTTAATGGCTGATTTTGATAGCTTCAGCAATATCTCGCTTATTCTCTAGATATTTCCACCACCAAAACACTGTTTTCTCATCAAGACACAGGTGGACTCGCGACCTGCGTCTTTTCAATTTCACAAAACCAATGGAGGTGAAAACATGAACGTAGCTTATCTAACAACAAACACCGCACAACGTCGATTGTACGTTGTCGCCACAGCAAACGTAACGACAGAATTATCCGAACAACAACTCGCCAAGTCATATCGCGAGCTCATGGAGAAGATAAAAACGCCCGATCCGGAGAATCCTAATCTTTGGACAATCACTGTCGACGGCCGCAAAGTCTGGGGCATTCTTGACGAAAGAGCCGGACCAGAGGGAGAGGACCTATTCACCATTCTCTTCCCGAAAGATTACTGAGACAAATAACATCAACACACAACTCACCCCCGCTAGGCAAACCGTTCGGCGGGAATTTTTTATTTCAAAAGGAGAATTGTATCATGGAAAACAACACCATCGATCTTGACCAACTCACACAACCGCTTTCATCAAATGGTTCCATCACACATTCGATCATTGACCGATTCAACACCGTATTCAACTGTCAATGGTCATTCCGGATTATCGAACATGAAGTGCGGGATAGCGAAGTCATCGTCCTCGGAGAACTCGCAGTAAACGGTGCAGTCCACCAACATTTCGGAAAAGCTGTTATTGATTTCAACAGCGATCCCACAGGCTCACCAAGCATGGCAGACTATCTCATGAAAGCAGCTGATGATGCCCTTGTACAATGCGCGTACGCCTTTGGCATCTCACAAAAATCCGAAACATCGGATACGAAAAAGAAGCAGTCGGACAATCCCGAACCTCAGCAACCTCCCGCTGAACCATCCTCGAACGGCAAGGGCGACCGGCCTCTCACCAACCGACAGCTCGCAGCGATCTTCGGCCTTGGCAAAGCCAACAATCACACTCAGCAGGAAATCATCAGCATGACCACTGACCGTTACGGTCGGGAACCATCAGAACTCACGGTGAGCCAAGCATCAACTATCATCAGTGAACTATCAGAAAACACTGTAAAGGAGTAATCCAATGCTCGACCACATCAGTTACACCCAGATCAACACGTATCTCTCATGCCCGCTCAAATACAATTTCCAGTATATAGAGCGTATACCATGGCCGTTCAAACCCGAAGCCCTCATCTTCGGATCGGCAATACACCAGTCACTCGAACACTACTACACCGGGCGAAAGGAAAGCCGCAACGTTCCAATCAACGAAATGCTCGCGCTCTACGATGCCTCCTGGGAGAAAGAAACCAGTGAGAACGAGATCAGATTCAAGAACGGCAACACTCGAGACTCGCTCCTTAAAACTGCGGAATCAATGCTCGAAACATTCCTTAAAACAGTCAAACCAGGAGAGATACTTGCCATAGAACAATCTTTTTCGGAAGAGATAATTGATCCCGAAACGAACGAGAATCTCGGTGTTCCACTCAAGGGCCGAATCGATCTCATCGAAAGAACAAAATCAGGAATCGCGGTCATCGACCATAAAACCGCAGCCAAGAGTTATGACGATGAGCGAGTGGCAAACGACCTACAACTCACCGCGTACTCCTATGTCATGAGCAGGCAAGGTCACGATCCGGAAGACATCACCCTACGATTCGACGTGCTCATGAAAAATGGGAAATGCGCATTCCAAACATACCAGACATTCAGAACACCAAAAGACCACGCTCGATTATTCAAGACAGCAAAAAGCGTGATCCAGGGAATAAAAGCAGAAGCATTCTACCCGCAAAAAAGCTGGATGTGCAACGGATGCGTATTCGAAAGAGAATGCGAGAAATGGTAACAAGGATACAATCAACCCTTTTTAATGAGGGTTGATTTGTAACAAAAACAACCAACAGGGATTGGACTAATAAAGTTCAGTCCCATTTTTATTAAACATTTGGAGGTGTTTAACATGACGCAACGAGTAGCTATAACAATCGGATCCCATAATGGGCAGATCATCGCCAGGGCAGAACGTAATGCCGAAAAGAAAGGTATGATACAATTAATGGACTTCGTCCGAATAGGTCGGGTCATCGGAAGAACAGTCAGGATAGAAGATTCGCATGATTTAGAGTCGGACACAAAGATATCTAGAATCGCCGGCATCTGTCTTACTGAAGGCCAGGAGCCAAGTCTTGATACAAAAAACAGTTTGTATAAAAAGCTTCATATCGAACCACTCGGCGAGATTCTCCCCGGAGGAGAATTAAGCGAATACACAGGCGGTATCGGGTACTTTGAAGATGTAACACAAACAAACGGCTTTGACATCGCACGGCTCTATCCCTGCTCGAACGGCATCACCATCGGGAATGTAGCGAGCGGATGGAAGACAACACAAGTACCATTCAGGCTATCGCTTGATAATGCTCTTACGAGGCATATGCTTGTAGTCGGAAAAAACGGTAGTGGCAAGACCAATTTCCTTAAGGAACTCATCGCAGCCAATGTCACACAAAACGAACCGATTGCCATGCTCGTCTTCGGACACCCTGACCTCGGCGCTGACAATCCAAACGATAGAGGAACCCGCGGAGTAACTGCTCTAGAGAACGATAAGATAATTACTGTCGGATTTGACAAGACAATCAAACTTTCACCTCAGGAGATCGGCGTTTCAGACATCTTCGAACAATTCCCGGACATGTCAACATCAATGCGTGACCTGTGGTATTACATGCAGTCGCAGGAACCAAATAAATTCATTAACATCCTCGCAACATACGATCTCACGAACGACCCTCTCAAACTCATCAGGGCAACAATCATTGACAAAGTGACGAAACATAAAAAAGCAGTCGGTATTGCGACAGTACAAACTATTGATGCAGTCTGCAAACAAGCCAGAATCATCAACAACTATATCGATGATAAAGCGGCGCCAGTTGTCTCTCAGATCCTCGGGAATCTGAAGCGAGGAAAGAGTGTGCTCGTGAACACCTTCAACATGACCGATTACTACCAGGGACTCTTCGTAAGATTGATCCTCGGTAGACTACAGAAGGCGGGAAAACACGCTATGCACCGTAACATCTCGCAGCGAATACTCGTGGTCATTGATGAGGCACAGCACTTCATCAAACGGGCAGGAGCAACCATCGCTGAGTTCGTCATGGAGTGCCGGAAGTTCGGAATTACTCTCGTATTTTCCACTCAGACACCGAAGAGCATTCCTGAGAATGTTTACGGACAGATATACTCCACCATCGCGTTTCACCTGAACCGGGCGGACGCTCAGGCATTACTGGATGTGGCGCCGGCTCTATCTGAAGCAAAAAATGTTATTCTCAGACCGCCACTCAAGCGGACGATGGGAACAGCAATCGTACAAGCCCTCGGATATCCCTATCCGGCGGTAATACGGGTGCCGCATTTCGAACGGCGATTCGATAACAAATCGACTCCACAAAATCAAATAAAAAATACATCTGTAACTCAGGAGGTGATAGCATGAACGAAAAAGAATTCCTCAAGATAATAATCCCGCCGGCAACAATCACCGGGAACGGAACACAGGGAGCGGTAACGTACAAAATCGAGATTGACGGTGACGTGTGGTACCTCACCGGTAAACTCAGAGGAGCGGAAGGAGAAGTAACCGACCGGGTATTATTAGAGCCCGAGGACATAATTGATGTTATTGACGGAACTCTCGATGTGGACCAGTACTGCCAGGACGAAACCTTCAGGCAGCACCAGGAAGAACTAGCCCAACGGCTCGGGAAAAAGCTTTCTCAAGACCAGAACAGGAATAATGTCACGGTAACACTCGGACCATACATGCGGCAGCAGCATGTAGCAAGAGGAACAAAGCACAACTTCCTCCAGATACTCATGGAAAACAACAAAACCAAGGTATCAACCGCGGACATTCCCGAACACCTCCGAGCAAAATCACCGGAAGGATTTATCCCGGACGAAAAAGTACTCTCAGGAACACTCCAACGAATCCATGAAGGACAGCCCGCAACAGCCATCCTTGGCCCGACAGGAAGCGGAAAATCAGCACTCGCAAGATACATTGGAGCAAAGCTGAACAATCAGGGCTACGGCATACATATTATCGATGCCAACTCAAGACTGGAAGGAGATCGACTATTCGACAGGGACGACTTTAATGCCGAAGGAACATTCATACTCGAGGGTGTACTCTGTACTCTCGCCAGGGAAACGAAAAAACTGGGAATTAAGCTGTTGGTAGTTCTCGAAGAGTATAACGCGTTTTCGGACGAGACACGAAGGGAGTTCTACAGGCTCTTTGCGGACCATGACAGGTATTATCCGATACAGTCAAGCAAGGATAATAAAATCGTTGATAAAGTGGATTTCAGACACGTACAATTTCTCATAACAGCAAATCCGCTGTCATCGGATAAGTATCTCACCGATGACCTTAAACGATTATCAAACGCTGAAGCCAGAAGAATGGTAATACTCTATCTGGACTACGCTCGAGACGACGGGA
>JABHYP010000722.1 GCA_018656855.1 Candidatus Latescibacterota bacterium
AGCCGCATCCGCCGGTTTGCACTTTTTCGGTGTCATTGTGGGAAGCGTGGACTCGTCTTTTCCCCCTCTTCCCATAACGAACCAGGCGCCGAGAACCATGACAACCGCGCCGAGAGCGATTTCAAATTCCTGTACCGGAACATGAGCGAGTGCCACACCTCCCGCAATCGAACCGGCAATCATAGCCGCCGCCATAGGAAACCAGAATGCCTTACTTTTCATAGAGACCGTTTTATAAAATAGAATTGAACCGCCCAGGATATCGAGTATAGAGGTGACCACTATCGCCTGGTGAACTCCTACCATAACGCTCAGGAGCGGCACCATGACCATAGCGTTGCCAAATCCGGTGGCGCCTTTTACAAAGAAAGACAGCAGTGTGATTAGAGGGACAATGAATAATTGAAAATCAGGCAATTAGTCCTCGCTGAAATCTACGATTCAACAATATACCCGTACTATTAATAAATTTTACCGCTGAGGCCGCTGAGATTAATCAATAATAATGGTGTGTGATTTTTTGGCTCAAAATATTGATATGTTCTTTGTAAATTATATTTATTGTTTTCCTCTGTGTACTCTGCGTTCTCTGCGGTGAAAAATTTTTTTGTGAATAATCAGGGTTAAATATAGGAAAAATATTTTCCCCCGCAAAGATGCAAAGTTATCTCCGGCAATCTCCCGTTATATCCTGCTGCCGGAAATCAGAGATCAATAATACAGTCTGAACCGCTGATACCCTTCATTAAACAGATTTTCGGGATGGTTGAGAAAGATAATACTCGTATGTATATTTTGCCGCAGACAGAATAGTCGGCAGAAAATAGCGGTCGAATTTTCTGAACAGCGACGCCCGCATATAGCAGTAGACCGTGCATCCCTCGCAGAAAGGCTGACGGCCTTCATTGCGCCGCTCATTTATAACCTCATCCGAAGCGAGAAGCTCGAGCAGCTTTCCACCGATGGGAAGCTCCCGTGTCTTGTAGTGGAAGCATGGAATAATAAGCTTGTCATCCGGCGAGATGACAATAGTAGAACTCACAGCAAGACAGCGGGGATTGCCGCACCTGTTTCCTCCATCGATGAAAAACCGTAAAAAACCTCTGTCTATCATCACTCCTTTTCCGCGCGCCAGTGCACCGAGTTTGACTGCTCCCTCACGTGACAGTCCGCGGTTACCAGGGTACGAAAAACAGGGATTAATAAAAAGCGGAACCTTCAAAGAGCGAGCAAGCTGGATAACATCGGGAACCGAGGAAAGATTCTCATCGGTGACCGTGTGTATGAACGAGGGGCGTTCACCGAGGCTGCGCGCTGTCTCGACACTTTCCATAACGCTGTCGAACGAGGGAACACACTTCACCGCATCGTGCTCCCGGGCATTTGCAGAATCGAGCGAGAACTGTAGAACATCGACTTTTCCCGCCATATCGGCTGCACGGTCGGGATAACATATACCGTTCGTCGTGACAGTGGTTCTTAGCCCGGCTTTTTTTGCAAAGTCAAGAACCTCGGGAAGGCCTTCGTATAGAAGCGGTTCTCCGCCGGTAAAATCAACAAATTTCGTGCCAGCGCGTTTTATGTCTGTAAGGTTACGACACACGACATCGGCAGGCGCCTCCTGTGAAGAGGGAACGTTCCTGTCCTTCCAGATAGCGCAGAAACCACACCTGGCGTTACAGCGGTATGTCACATAGTAGTTGCAGATAAATGGTTTCATGACAGGGTATTAATACGGAAATTTTGGCGGCACGGCAAGTGGTGATATCGAAGTGAACCTTATTTCGTTTTTATTTGCAGTGCGGTGAAGCGGTTCAGGCTTTTTAAAGGGTACTCGAAAGTGAACCGGGTCTCCAGTCAACTTTACAGATTATAAGCGTCACCGTTTTGGAGGAAATGATTATTTTTAAGGCACTTACTGACAGCAAATGCATGTGCTCAGTATGCTGCAATCCTAACCAGTTGAATTTATTTAACTTTTAATTGGACAGTAGTGATGTCAAATACACACTTTAAACCTTTGCGATTGAAAGCGTGTCCAATTATTACGAGTGAGCAATCGCAAAAAAGAGAAATGGATACTTTAACGAGGAGACGAAAAATGAAATGGGACTCAATTATTATGATCGTTGCAGGATTGATTTATTTCGTTATAGCTACCGATATTCTTATTACACATAGCCTTATACTTGAGAATATTATTTTATATGTATAGTAATGATTTATATAAAAATTTTTACCTGAAATTTTTCAGATAAAAACACTGAGGATGATTTTTTTCTGGATTACACTTTATTACTCAAAGAAATAAAAAATTTAAAGAAGGATAAGAAAATGCGTTTCCAGTTCATCAGGTTTAATCCTCTAAAGTTTCTAAGAAAAATACAAAGAAGTTCAATTCGTGGTTATTTTGTTATTGCATTTATTTTTCTCATTATAGTATCAGGTATGTTTGCATTTTTCGGATTTAGCAAATCTTCAGAAAAAGGATTCTCCGGCACTTGGGAAGATGCCGGCAATATTGGTATTGTCTTAATGATAAATGAAACTGAAGATGAAAAAATCAAAGGATTCGTTCATTTTAAAAGTAGATACAATGCTGGTGTTATACTTCCCATCGAACAATCTTGTTGGGAGAAAAAATATGTTGAATTAGGTGTTCATTATGGTGAGTCATGTTATGTTGATCCTGAAAATTCGTTAAAGTTTGAAATGACTCTATTCAACGAAAATAAAATTATTGGTTGCATGATAGATAATAGAAAAA
>JABHYP010000723.1 GCA_018656855.1 Candidatus Latescibacterota bacterium
CACGTAAAAAGGACGCCTGATAAAACCGTCTGTTGCACCCACGAGCCTCATAATGTCAATGGTATCCTTGCGAGCCAGAACAGTAAGACTTATTGTATTTGAAATAACCAGCATACAGGCGCCCAGGGAAAGCGTGACGAGAACAGTCTCACCGACAACAAAAAACAAAAAAAAGATGTCCAGTTTCGACATCCATTCTCTTCCGTACTCCACCGATTCTATAAAATTTACCTTGCTGATACGTGAAGCGACAGTTTCAAGATCTTCAGAGGCTCTGTGACCTTCGGCCATGACCACAACAATAGTACGCGGCAAGGGATTTTCATCCAAAGCCGTGAGAAGTTCTCTACCGAACATTTTTTCAAATTCTTTAGCAGCATCCTCCTTGCTCAGTATCTTCGTGGATTTGACCTCGCTCATCATTGCTATAGAAGCGTCAAGGGCAAGCATGTCCTCGTCAGGCATTTCATCCTCCAGGTAGACATTTATTTCCTCGCTCCCCCTGATTTTATTAACCAGCCCGTGCGTAAAAATAGTTACGACTCCTAATATACCAAGCAGCGTCAAAGTCACTAAGATAGTAACAATCGAAACAAATGTCATATAGCGGGTTCGCAGCATACCCTTAAAAGCTTCTCTTATTGCGTACAACCGGAAATTCTCCCGTTCTTGATTTTTATTAACTTTACTGTTCCTCTTTTTGCAAACTCACCTCTATGTGTCGCCATAAGCACAGCAGTTCCGGTATGGTTGATTTTCTCCAGAAGTTCAATAATGATCAAGGCGTTTTCCTCATCGAGATTTCCGGTCGGTTCGTCCGCAAGAAGAATAAACGGCTCAAGAACAATCGCCCGTGCAATGGCAACACGCTGGCATTCGCCGCCGGACAAGTCCTGGGGACGATGGTTAAGCCTGTGAGCCATTCCGACTGTATGGAGCACCTGCAGAGTTTTCTGCTTTACCACTTTTCTTTTTGCGCCGGTCACCTCCAGAGCAAATGCGACATTCTCATAAGCGGTCTTATCCTTCAGGAGTTTATAATCCTGAAAAATAAAACCTATTGAACGCCTGAGAAAAGGTATTCTTGATTTATCCACACGTCTGGTATCGACATTTTGAACGGTCACTGTGCCCGCAGTAGGAAAAATATCAAAATGAATAAGATTCAGAATTGAACTTTTCCCCGCTCCGGAAGGACCGATAAGATATACAAACTCGCCTTTTTTAACCTGGAAACTCACATCATCGACAATGGTTGTGTTTTTCATTACAAGGCTGACATTATCAATTCGTATCATCCTTCGCTCCGTTGATACTGTGCAGAATAATCGATTTCGGTCTTCTGTAAAACAAAATGGATACGTTCCGAATTTTCAGTTCCCGGATTAAACGTTAAATCATCAAATCTTCCCCGAATCGTGAATGGAGTTTTTTTAATCATTTCAGTAATCTCATGGAGTTTGAAAATCTTTTGATAATGGTTTTCAGCATGCCGTTTGCCGTTTTTATGAATAATGAAGTGATTTTTCTGAATTCTTTCTGCATGATTGAAGTTACATACCCTCTCATACTGTATATCGCCGAAATTTTCGTCCATTACGCTTTGTGAAAAATATTTTTCAGAATTCTTTTCTGTACATACATCAAAAATAAAAAAGCCCCCATCTTCAGTGACTGAAGCTACTTCTCTTACCGCCTGGATAAAATCTTCAGAAGTTACCATGTAGTTTATAGAATCGTAAATACACAAAACTGCATCAAACAGGCAGTTTAGCGGAATAGATTTCATGTTCGAGGAAAAAAGCCTGTGGGGCAAGTTATACTTCTTAAATTTGTGTGCTGCCATTGCAATCATAGAAGGTGAAATATCAGTGCAGGTTAATGAAAAACCAAGTTTGTGAAGATTAACGGAGAGATTTCCGGTGCCACATGCGATTTCTAAAACATTCGGTGAGTGACAAGCTTTGCTTGTCCCGATTTCAAATCTTTGAAAAACAGAAAAAATATATTCCGCCCAGGCGGCGTAATCAACATGATCCATGACCCGGTCATAAATTTCAGCAAGCTCGACGTACGGCTTATTTCGAATACTTTTATAATCATTGAATCCGTTGAGCTTGTCACTCACTTGAAAAAAACTCCAGTACTAAAACTACGAACTTAAATGCGTGAAAAAAAGTATTTAATCCAGCCGAACATCTATATATGTTTCCTGGCGAAGCTTTTGAATAATCCTGTTGTACTCCTCAATTTTTTTCTTCATATGAATCTCAGATTCAAGGAGAGTCCTGTCATCTTTAATATTTACCATGTGAGCCTCTTTATGGTTATCGAGCTTGAGAATGTGAAGACCGTACTGACTTTTAAAAGGCTCCGATATTTCACCGATCTTTAGTTTTTCTGCCTGATCGGGAAACGATGGTATCATTACATCACGGGCAAACCAGTCGAGCTTTCCGCCGAGTTTGTTAGAATTTTCATCCTCAGAGTACTGATTGGCTATATCCTCAAATGTTGCTTTCTCGGAAAGCATATCATCCCGAAACTGGTTTAACCGTTCAACAACTTTCTTCTCGTCATCTTCATCTATAGTAACACGAACAAGAATATGCCTGGCCCAAATCTCATCGCCCCTGATATCCTCAACCTTTATAATATGATAGCCAAATACCGTTTCAATGGGATCGGAAATCTCACCTTTCTGAAGCGCAAAGGCCGCAACGGTAAAATCCTTGTCAAACTCATCTCTCTTGAAATAACCCAGATCCCCGCCTGACTCGGAATTCCCCGGATCTTCCGAATATTGTTTTGCCAGTTCGGCAAAGTCCTCTCCGGCTCGTACACGTTCAAGTATACCTTTTATTTTTTTTACTGCAGCCTGTTTTTTTTCTTCTGACACTCTCGGGTAGAGAAGTATATGGCTGACCTTGAACTGTTCGGGCACCGCGGGAAGAGAATCTTTATGAGCGGTAATCCAGGATTCTATTTCCTGGGGTGTAACAGAAATATGCCTTTCCAGGTCAGACATAAATCTATATTTAAGAAACTCTTTCGTAACCCATACACGAACCATATTGCGAAACTGGAGTTCGGTGAGGCCATAATTTTCAAATTCCCCTTTATAAGCTTCCTCGCTTCCCATCTGTCTTCTTAAATCTGACATGCGGCTGTTAACCTCAAGGTCAATATCCTTTGGGTCGAGCACAATAGTAGTATCCTGTTTAGCCTTCTCGATTATCAGAAGGTCATCAACCATGCCCGTAACAATCTCGTCCCTGAGACCGAGAAGTACAGTACGCGGAGTTTCATTATAATCCAGCTTTCTTCTCATCATCTCGCCGCTAAGCTGTTTCTGCATGTCCGAAAGCAGAATTATCTCATCGCCGACAACAGCCACTATCCCGTCAATTACTTCTTCCTCGGATTTTGCCATTTCGGCCTGACACAAAAATATGGCGCACATATATAAAAAAAGTAATGCGGTATGTTTCATAAGCGATTCAGTCTCCGATTAAAAATTGTACTCGATAACGGATTTTCTGGTGAGGCTCTCCAGAAGGGATTTTTTAACCTCTTCACGCTTTTCGTTCATGTATAAATCAATTACTTGATTGCGAGCGGTATCGAAGGGTCTAACCGATCCCATCTCATGAATTTCATCAACTATCACGATTGCAAAACCATCTATGACTGAGAAAACATCGGAAATTTTTCTTAGCCCGAGCCTTTTATATGTATTGGCTATCGATTCCCAGATTGTCGGTTCAACTGATTCTTCATTTACAATTCCCAGTTCTCCGCCGGATTTAGCGCTCGGGTCTTTTGAATCCTGCTTGGCAAGTTCAGAAAAACTTGCTCCTCGTTTTATTTTGTCATAAAATTCATTTGCTTCATTCCTGTTGTCAAAAAGAGCGTATCGAATTCTGTATTCAGTGCTATGAAGGATAAAATAGTCCTTACTTTCCTCATAATATTTCTTCAATGTTTCATCATCGGGAATTTCAATATCTGACAATGTTCGTTCAAGAAGTTCCGTGCTCAATAAATCAAGCCTGGATTTCTTTAATATTCTCGCAATTTCAGGTTCTTCGTCAATACCGAGTTCAAGTGCCCTCTGGTACAAAAGTTCATTATTCACCCATTCTGTGACAATCTCTTTTTTATGCGACGGTGTCATCTTACCGTAGAATTCCCTCGGTACTAGTGCCTGTAATTCAGATTCCGTCAATTTCGTGCCGTTGACCGTAGCGTAAACCTGCTCATCGGTTTCAGCGCTATCATCTTTATCCAGACAGCCGGAACAAACAACTGAAAACAGACAAATAAGCAACCCGCAGTTTACATACCATTTCTTCTGAAATGGAATCTTCATAAGACTATCCTTCATTCAGTTAAAAAGTATTACTTATATCAGAGAGTCAGAATGTACTGTTTATAATATAAAAACTTTAAAAATTTTTTTCTACGGGAAAAGTAACTATTAATTATTCAACGAAGAATTTTAATGTAAAGTTCCATAAAAATATGATTCACTTCAGAATAACAAAAGACTCTCGTATATATATGGAACAATATAAGTTAGGTGTACATTGCCTGCAAGACTTTTTTTGCGCCGGCTATCGGGCCGCGACTGTCAAGTGGAAAGGTGAAAACAACCCACATACCTTTATTAAATGAAAAATTGAGCTTTACAGGGGATTTTTTGACCATTTTCTCGACTTTCTCCCTGGTTACTTCGATTCCATCGGGAATATACATTTTGGCTTCACTGCCGTTGAGCGAAATATCCGTTACATTCAATCGAGCGGTGTAATGACGTATATATGCCACATCGAGAAGATTTACCACAGGCTCTACCGGGCGGCCGTAACGATCCTCCAGCTCCTCCTCGATGGCTTTGACCTCATCCGCCGAAAGCGTCTCAGAGAGACGGCGGTAAAAAAGTACTCTCTCGGCCGCATCAGGTACGTATTCTTCGGGGATAAAAGCATCCCTGGGGAAATGAATTTCAACTTCCGGCGGCTTCTCAATTTTCTCACCCTTTAATTCCGCTATGGTTTCTCGCAAAAGGTCCATGTACAGGTCAAAACCGACTGCGGAAATAAATCCTGACTGCCTGGTACCGAGAATATTGCCCGCACCTCGAATTTCAAGATCACGCATGGCAATCTTAAATCCACTCCCGAGATTAGCAAACTCTTCGATAGTTTTAAGGCGTTGATGGGCCGTCTTAGAAAGAGGGGCCTGGGGGGGGATCAAAAGATAAGCGTAAGCTCGTCTGCTTGAACGACCAACCCTTCCCCTTAGCTGGTACAACTGAGACAAGCCGAAAGTATCGGAGCGGTTTATTAGTATAGTGTTCACCAATGGAATATCCAGACCATTTTCAATTATCATTGAGGAAATA
>JABHYP010000724.1 GCA_018656855.1 Candidatus Latescibacterota bacterium
ATGGGGAATACCGGATAAAAAGCTTGTTGTAAGCAGTATCAGCGTTGACAATACGGTGTTCACAGTTTCGCCGTCATCAGTTTCTGTAAAGGGCGGTGGTAGCGAGACGGTGACAGTTACTTTCAAACCGACGGTTACCGGAGCACAGAGCGGAACAATAACAGTGGAAAGTGATAACGCTGAAGAAGGTACACTCACGTTGAATGTGAGCGGTACCGGTGTATTGTCTGAAATTGAATTGTCTACCGGTTCAGTTGCAATTGGTAATGTTGCTGTCGGAAGCAGCGCGAGTGGAACATTTGCCATAACAAACAGTGGGAATAAAACGCTTGTAGTTAGCAGTATTAGCGTTGACAATACGGTGTTTACTGTTTCCCCGTCATCAGCTTCTGTAGCAGCTGGCGGTAGTCAGACGGTGACAGTTTCTTTCAGACCGACTGTTTCTGGAGCACAGAGCGGGACTATAACGGTGGTAAGTGATGATCTAGATGATGGGACTCTCACAGTGAGTGTGAGCGGTACCGGTGTATCGCCTGAAATTAAATTGTCTGCCGGTTCTGTGGCAATTGGTGATGTTGCTGTTGGAAGTAGCAATACAGGGACGTTTGATATTTCTAATAAAGGGAATATAAAGCTTGATGTGAGCAGTATCAGTGTTGATAATTCAGTGTTCACAGTTACTCCGGCATCTGCTTCTATAGGGGTTGGCGGTAGCGAGACAGTGACAGTTACATTCAGTCCGGTTGAGAGCGGCGTACAGAGTGGGACTATAACCGTGATAAGTGTTGATGGTGGCGGAGCAACGGTAAGTGTAAGTGGTACCGGTCTGGCGCCAGATATTGAACTGTCAACTGGTTCTGTGGTGATAGGTAATGTTGAAATTGGAAACAGCGCCAGTGGATCGTTTACCATAAACAACAAAGGGAATATAAAGCTTGTTGTAAGCAGTATCAGCATTGACAATAATGAGTTTACTGTAGATCCTACATCATTTTCTTTAGGAACTGGTGGTAGTCAGACAGTGACAGTTACATTCAATCCCAGTGAAATTGGCGCACAGAGCGGAACGATAACCATAGAAAGCAATGATAAAGATGAGGGAACACTTACAGTAAGTGTGAGTGGTATTGTTCAATCGCCTGAAATTTCCTTGTCAACTGATTCTGTGGCTCTGGGAGAAGTTGATGTTGGAAGCATCGGGACAGGGTCATTTACCATAAATAACGGTGCTAATAAAGAACTTGTTATAGCAAGTATCACCAGTAATAATCCGGCATTTGCTGTAGAGCCGACATCTGCTTCTATCGTAGCCAATAATCATGAGGTGGTAAAAGTTACATTCAGCCCGGTGGAGATGGGCGAGCAGAACGGAACGATAACCGTGTTGAGTGCTGATGGAGGGGGAGTAACTATAGCAGTGAGTGGTACCGGTCTTGCACCCGAGATTGCCATATCTGCTGGTTCCGTGACGATTGTTGATGTTAAAGTTGGCAGCACCGGTACAGGAACGTTTGAGATTATTAACGAAGGGAATAAAGAGCTCGTCGTAAGTAGTATCACCATTGATAATACAGTATTTACAGTAGAACCGGTATCTGCTGCTGTAGCAACTGGTGAAAGCATGACGGTGGCTGTGGCATTCAGCCCTGTTAAGTTGGGCGAGCAGAGCGGGACTATAACCATAGAATGTAATGATGGAGATGAGGGGACGCTTACAGTAAGTGTGAGTGGTACAGTTAAAGAATCTGATGTTAAATTGTTGGTGATTTCACCTAAGGAATTGGATATTACTGTCGGAGGTGTCGTTCAGTATACGGCAGAAGCATTTGGAGCTGATTTCAAGGTTATAGATGCAATTATAGCCTGGTCTGTAGAAGGAGAAATTGGTGAAATTGACGAAAATGGTGAATTTACCGCTACGGCTGCGGGTTCGGGTACTGTTATTGCTGCTGTAAACGAAATATCAGCAGAGGCAACTATTACTGTAGAAAAATTAGAAATGAAGTATGAAGAGTACCCGTTGCAGGTTGAAGCGAATGACACAGTTATTATATTCGGAATTCAATATCCTCTTGATTTTCTGAACGGTATGGAATTATTTTTCCCGGAAGGGTCTTTCTCGGATGACATCACTGTGACTTTCACAATACCGTCATTTGCAAATGTAGATATTGATAAGCAAGAAGTTACTTTCTTTAAGAATATTATATCAGCAGTATCCTTTAATGTAAGCCTCAATGGAGAATTGATCAGTCCCTATTACTTTGATGAGCCGGTTGAAATAACCATTCCTTACGATAAAGATCTTTTAGATGAACGGGGAATTGAACCTGAGTTACTCAAACTGTTTTATGTTACCGTCACTGGAGATCTGGATTCTGAGGGCATTACAGATGTCTTTGTTGATAAAGCCTCAAGTACTATTACCGGGAAAGTATCTCATTTTTCTGATATTGCTGTAGCGCCAAAATTTCTCGGTCCGACACTGATTGGGGATTTAGATTATAATATGACTGTAGACTTCTATGATTTTATTCAACTTATTGTTTACTGGAATGCGGGCAGAGTTGAGGGTGATATAGTAGGAGAGACTGATGGAGAAAATTTAGTAGAATCTTTGCCATGGAACAAGAGAGATTACCCTTATCTCTCGGATGGTATAATTAACTTCGAGGACATTGTTGCATTTTCCATAATGTATAACTGGCAAAAATCTCAAAGTTCAATAATCACCGCAAAACCTGCTATAGCTGCAAAAAAGGCAGGGTCATTATTTACAACCGGCTTAAACTGGGATGAGGAAGATTATGAAGTCGGAGATACGTTCATTGTGTCGTTTAAGCCCGGGTATATCAGCGATTTCCTTGGTGCGGAAATAGTTCTTGATTTTAATAGTGAAATACTGAAAGTTAATGAAGTTACTTCCGGTTATAATACAAATGATGGAAATTATAATACCCCTATCCAGTTAAAAGCTAATGAGGGAAACCTGATTGCGAATACTGTTGTTCTTGGTAACCTGAAAGAGGGTATTCAAATTTCGGGAGAGAGCATTTTTGAGATTGAGTTTGAAGTTATTGGCGAGGGGGCTTTCAGTATTGACATGTCAAATATTGACATGAGAAGCTTCCAAAATACTTTGATTCCGTTTAATGGTGAAAACAGTTCAATATCAGGAAAAATCGGAACTTTACAGGATGTTGTGCCTCTCATGTTTGATCTGTCACAAAACTTCCCCAATCCTTTCAATATGAGCACAACTATTGATTATACACTGGTTAAAGAGGGTGCAGTTAATGTTTCGATATATACTTGCAATGGCCAGCACATTAAAACACTTGTAAACAATACACAAATGATAGGGCGTCATTCGATAACCTGGAATGGTACTGACGCTGAGGGCAATGATATTTCTTCAGGTGTTTACATTGTATGCTTAAGACAGGGCCACATGCTGGATAACAAAAAAATGCTTCTAGTAAAATAAGGAAGTATAAACCATAATAACTTAAAACCTTGAACCTGAAACTATTACCTTATTTTCTTTCTGAGTAAAACCTGTAACTTCATCAAATTTGGAAGTATGATAAGGATGACCATGAAAATAATTGAATTCTTTAAAAAGACTATGAATTTTAAAGTCCAGCTAAGTTTGCTGCTCGTTTGTGTTATAGGTTTGGGATGTCAATTTGGATCTTCACCCGCTGAGGAAGAAAAAGCGACATTCTCTCTGAGATTTTATCCTTCAACTATTGATCTTAATGAAAATGGTGATATTACAACAATTAAAGTAATGGTTGACCAGGCAAGCCGTCTTATCGCTGTTAAATTAACCGTATCGTTTGATCCGTCGATAGTCGAAGTGACAAGAGTTGATACAAGCGGTGATGGATTTATTTTTACAGATGCCGGCGCTCAAGCCCAGGAAATTGAAAATATTATTGATAACGAAAACGGCAGAGTTGTTGTAGGTATTGGTGGGTTATTATCAGGTTTCACGGGCGCAAGCGGCAGCGGTTCTCTTGCTGCGTTATGGTTCAAGAGTAAAGCTGTTGGAGAAAGCAGTATAAATTTTGTTGATGCTAATAAGGATGATCTTATAGCTTCCGTTTATTCATCCAGTGCCAGTACCGGCTGGACAGAACTTCCAATTCAAATCTTTAATGGAAATATTGTTGTAAAGAAAGCAGAATGACAGATTGTTATTATTTCGACAAACACTATTATGTTATTAAAACGTTTTAGCAAGCCCGCCTCTCATTAATAAATCTCGAAATATCCTCTCAAGTTCTACAATCGCCCTGACAAGCTTTATTTTATTCAGAAAATATTTTATAGTTTCTGAATGCGCGTAATGAATTCTTTGAAAACCCGGAAACTATTGTCGACACAGTCAAATCCGACAGTTTCAGGAATATCCTCCGGACGATGGTAAACCGGAAGTGTTATTCCGTCGTAGCCACGGCTGTTTATATAAATTGCCCGTGCGCCAGAGGGGAGAAATGGAGCGGCATCCATCACATATGCATCACTGTCAATTAATCGCGGAGTTCCTTTGATGTCCAGTTCGTTATTTATCTGTTGAATAATCAATTTCAATTCTTCGTCTTTCGATGTTAACAGGAAATTGGGGCCGTAAGTTAAAGAGTCAAACTGAACAATTAATCTAATATTTTTTAAAGTATCTGCAAGTTCTCTTTTTTTTGCATAGTGCTTTGCTCCCAATGTGCCGAATTCCTCGTTTCCAGTCGCTACAAAGGTAATAGTGAAATCCTGTTTTGTCCCTGAAAATGCATGTGCAAGCATGAGCATGGTGATGACTGATGCTGTATTGTCATTCGCGCCAGGGCTGGAGTAGACAGTATCAAGATGGGCAAGGAACAGTATTTCTTTATTTGTCTTTCCTGGCAGCGTCCCGACTACGTTCCATGAGGGTGTGTCAGGGACGAACATGATCTGGATATTTGCCCGTACCGGTGTTCTGTTTTTCACTGATGATTCAAGAATCGGCAAGTCATATTTCCCAATCCCAAAAATTGGTAATGACTTTTTAGTTTCGCTGTAAGCGTTTCTGGGGATTGCATTGCCGTAACTGCTTACCGAAACATATGCCAGAATTTTACCTGTAGATTCATCGGCAATGCCATAGGAATGCCTATTTGATTCAAGTTTTATTAAAACTCCATATATACGTTTTGGTGAAGTACCTGAACATCCGTGAAAAGGAAATGTTTCCAATTTCGTGCCGCCTATCCAAAATTCAGGTTCACTAATAAGCTTCCAATTTTCAAAAGAGTACTAATCCAGTTCAGTTAACGGAAGAGCAGCATCCATCTCCTTTTTTACAATATTCGCTGCCAATTCATATTCCGGAGAGCCTGAAGGGTGCGGTCCAAGGTCGGAGCATAACTTTGCCAGCATTTTTTTGAGGTAATAAAACCTCTTTTCGGGAGATTCTACCAGGTGCCGGGTATTCTGTGCAGGAAGTCCATAAGATTTCCTGGAAAAAGTTGTTGCAGCAAGAGCTGAACCTGCCATAACTGAAAATAATTTTCGTCTTTTCATTGTCTGCATTCTCACAAAACAGGTTGTTTAATAGTGTTATTTATGTACTGAAAGGTAGTAGGTATTAAAAGAGGCTCCCGGTATTGAGAGCCTCTTTTTGGTTACTGTTTTTTTTACAGCCAGCGTCCGACACGCTCGCCGGCTTCTGTGGCTTCACGAATGCGTCCGAGGACAGCACAGTCGCCAATAAGATGAACCTCGTCGGCTTTCATAGCCATTTCACCGATAACACCGCTCTGCGGAACGATATTCATTGCAGAACCCAGCGTGAAATTTTCCTGCTCTTGCATTCCAACTGCAAAAACCACCAGATCAGCTTCAAGTCCGGCAGCCTTGCCGTTCGGCAGGGTAACCTCACAGCCATCGTCCGTGACAGCGCTTAGCTTGGTTTCGGTCATGGTATTTATCTTCTTTTCCTCGAGAAGATTAAACATCTGAACCTTTACATTGGTCATGATGTTATCTTCCAGGAGCTTAGGCAGAATTTCGACAATGGTAACTTCCCATCCGTTATCTGAAAGATAACATGCAGTCTCGCATCCGACATCGCCGCCGCCGATAACTACCGCTTTTGTGCCATTGAATTTTGAGATATCGCGAAGCACATCGACAGCGGTTGCGGCATTAGGTTTGTCAACTCCGGGAACATCGGGAATAATCGACACGGCGCCGACTGCTATCACGAGAGCGTCAGGATTAATCTCTTCCACCATCTTTGGTGTGACCTCGGTGTTGAGTTTGACAGTGACATTGCTCTCATCAAGTTCGGCTTTGTACCACTCCCAGAGCCTCGCCACATCTTCTTTGCATTTCGGCCTGCTGCCGGGATACACCATGCCTCCGACATAGGGCTGTTTCTCGTAAAGGGTCACTTTATGGCCGCGTTTAGATGCGGTAAGGGCGCATCTGATTCCTCCCGGGCCGCCGCCGACTATCATGACATCCTTTTTCTTGGAGGCAGAGGGAATATCCTGTTCGGACTCATGGAGAAGATACGGATTGACCGAACACCACAGCGGCCCCGCGAGCCACAACTGGTGGTAACATACGTTACACCTGATACACGGTACTACCCGCTTGCCAGCCTTGGCGTGATTTGCCCAGTGAGCGTCGGCGAGTATGGTACGTCCCAGTGCGATCATGTCGGCTTTTCCGGAAGCGATGATATCCTCGGCTTCCTCCGGAACTGTTATTGCTCCGGTAGCAATAATCGGAGTATCGGGGCAGATCTTCTTTATTTCCTCAGCAAGCGGAACAAGAGTATTCCGCTTGATATACATCGGCGGGACAGATGGGTATTTGCTCATAACCTCGATGGTCGAAGCTGTGGACGCTACATGGAGATATGCAATTCCTAGGTTATCGATGTGCTTTGCTATATCTTTTGCGAGATTTATATCGACGCCGCCGGAAATCTCCTCGTGTGCGCTGAATTTGTATCCGACTGCCAGATCCGGATATTTTTCCATTATGCCTGTAATA
>JABHYP010000725.1 GCA_018656855.1 Candidatus Latescibacterota bacterium
AAGCTCAGTAGCATCGATTCTGCACATTATCACAAGGCTTGACAGCGGTGGTTCGGCAGAGGCTGTTTTGGAACTTGCACGTATTCTTACTGAGGATGGCGCACGGGTTGGTCTGATAACGGGCCGTACTGTTGACCCGCAGGAGGATCTGAATTCTTTTGCGCTTAAAACCGGAGTCCAGGTTTTTTCCGTTCCGCAATTAGTCAGAAATGTATCGCCGGTATCGGATATTATAGCATTTTTTCGAATCAGAAAGTTGATAAGACATTTTAAACCTGATATCGTTCATACGCATACTTCCAAAGCGGGGATTATTGGAAGGTTCGCAGCGTGGTCTCTGAGGATTCGACATATCATTCACACACCGCACGGCCACATTTTTTATGGATATTATAATCCGCTGGTTACCACGTTTTTTACCTTTATGGAACGTATTGCTGCGAAAGTAACCGCAAAAATTACTACACTCACTGAATCGGGGCGTTGTGACCATATCCGACTGAAAATAGGCCCGGAACACCTTTTTACTGTTATACCCACAGGTGTAAAAGTAAAGCGTTTCATGGAGGGAAACGGCTCCGGCGTACGGATTGAAACGGGATGGCAGGAGATGAAAATTGTAGGATGGGTCGGACGGCTTGTACCGATTAAAGATTGTATAACTTTTATCAGGGCTGCAGCTCTTATCCGAGACCGTTGTGAGAATGTCCGCTTTCTCATTGTAGGCGATGGGGAAGAACGGGAGATGCTTGAGCAACGGGTAAAAGCTCTCGGTTTACAGGAACAATGTATTTTTACCGGGAAACGAAACGACATACCATCGGTTATGGCAGCGCTGGATGTGTTTGTGCTCAGTTCTCTGAACGAAGGTTTTGGCAGGGTTCTCATTGAGGCTATGGCTGCGGGAGCGGTGGTAGTATCAACGGAAGTAGGAGGAACGAAAGATGTTATCGAAGATGGTAAATCCGGTATTCTCGTTCCGCCTTCGTCTCCCGATCGTATTACGGATGCTGTTTGCAGGGTGCTTGATGACCATGAACTGTATGGGCGTCTTAAAAAGGGTGGTCGAGAACGGGCACAATTTTTTGATGTTAGTTCAATGGCTGGTAAATTTGAGGAATTATATGAAGATATTTGCTGCATGTAGTATGGCCATCCTGGTGTTTTTTTCCGGTTATATGCCCTCACAGGCTGACACGGAATATCAGCAGGTCATTGGAATTATTCACATGGATTCTGAGGTTTCCGGCGGCGACAACACACTTGAGATGCTTGCTGCTGTTGCACGGAATGCAGACGCCGGTCTGGCAATAATTACAGACCATGACACCCAGAAAGCAACGTATGGTATGTGGCCGCTGAGAAATATATTGAGGGTCTCGCATTCACGGGCTTCAATAAGGCAATATGGTATCTCTAAATATCTCGATGAAATTGCCGAAATAGATCGGGATATGGAAGATTTTGTTTATATTCCGGGAATCGAGGCAGTCCCTTATTATTGCTGGACACGTAATCCGCTAGACAATGTGCTATCCCTTCAAAATATCCATCGTCATGTTCTTATAATGGGGCTGGAAGAACCCGAACAGATAAAAAAATTACCCTCAATAGAAGCGGGTTATCCCTCCAGGGTAACACGTGAAAGTTTGCTGGGAGCACTGTGGGTAATTCCTCTTCTTATTGCTTTTTTTCTTTATAAACCGCAAAAACAAAGTTATTCACATTACGACAGCTGGTTTACGTCGTTGATTTCACGCCCGTCAAATCTTATTGCACTGCCGATGATGATTGTTTCAGTCGTATTTCTTTTTAACAATTTCCCCTTTAAGAAGCCTGTGGTTGACCAGTACCGATCCGATGCAGGTGCTAAACCATTCCAGGAAGTAATTGATTATGTAAATCGAGAAGGAGGGCTTTTATTCTGGGCTCACCCGGAATCCTCGTACCAGCAGCATCTCGGTTCCGAACAGGGAAATCCACTGGTAAGTTTACTGCTGAAGATGATATTTAAGGACGGATTTGAGATCAGGACAGACCCATACTATAAACTTCTCAACGAGACTCATGATTATACCGGATTTGCAATTTTCTGGGAAGGCTATACATATGTGGGTAATCCGGGAGGATTGTGGGACAGCCTCCTCCTGCAGTTCTGCAGGGGCACAAGGGAACGTCCGGTGTGGGCAATTGCCGAACTTGACATGGAAGAGGGAACAGATCCTGAAGCTGCAAGCGAGGTTCAAACCGTTTTTCTCGTAACGGAAAAGACGAAGGAAGCCTATCTTGACGCTCTGAGAAAAGGGCGCATTTACTGTTTTACGAATAACCTTACACGCGATGTGACTATTCGTGACTATTCGGTGTATGCAGATGGGAAACGGGCAGTTTCTGGAGAGCTGATTGGATATGCTAAGGATGCGAACCTTACACTTGACCTCGAATTCACCGGAAAAGATCTGAACCTGGAGGTATTTGTTGTCAGTGACGGCGGAATCCTTTCAAGAAAGCGCATCAGCGCTTCTGGAACTATGATATTCCCACTGCCTGAACCTGAGGATGAGATGGGCTATGTACGTGTTGCCATATACCAGAATGACTCTATGAGAATCGCAACAAATCCAATTTTTTTTCTTAAGTAATTAGGTAAATATTGAAGGAAAAAATATTTTTTCAGATATGTGGGTAAACGCAGCAGAAAGTATTGATAAGATGTTTTTTTGTATTTCTATAGGTTTAATCCATGATAGTTTCGATCCATCAGCCTAATTTCCTCCCGTGGCTGGGATTTTTTGATAAGATGGACTGTTCCGATGTCTTTGTGCTCCTCGATTGCGTGCAGTTCGAAAAGAACGGCTGGCAGAATCGTAACAGGATTAAAACCGCCCGGGGCTGGAATTGGCTGACTGTTCCGGTACAGCATAAATTCGGTACGACTATAGCGGAAACCAGAGTTGCTGATACAGTAAAATGGCAGAAAAAACACTTGAATTCACTCGTTACAAATTATTCTAAAGCGCCATATTTTAACAACTACATAGACTATTACCATGATATGTATTCGAAAAGATGGATATTTCTTGCCGAGTTGTGCAACTCATTTATCCACGACTTTGCTGAAAAGATCGGTATTGAAACGAGGATGCTCACAGTCTCCTCTCCGGAAGAATGGCCGGACGACCCGAATCAGCGCCTTGTCAGCATTGTAAAGAAATTTGGGGGAGATGTCTATCTTGCTGGCGCAGGAGGTAGAAATTATATCAAGGAAAAACATTTTAAGGAGGCAGGAATTAAGGTGGTATTTCAGGATTACAGCCCGATAGAATATCCTCAGTTGTACAGCGAGTTTATTCCCGGCTTGGCGATTGTCGATGCTTTATTCAATGTTGGTGAGGATACGCTGAAAATCATACGTAAAGGCAGGAGGACGGAATTGTGAAAATACTTGCACTGGGAGCACATCCCGATGATATCGAATTCGGTTGCGGAGGCTCGCTTCTGCGGTTTATTCGTGAAGGGCACGACGTGTATATCTTTGTTGCAACCCGCGGCGAACTCGGCGGAGATTCTGAAACGAGAAAGAGTGAACAGGAAGAAGCTGCCTCTTATGCGGGCATAAAAAAAGTTTTCTGGGGAGGATACGAGGACAGCCGGCTTCCGCTGTCGAAAGAACTGATTTCGAATATAGAATCTGTTCTGGAGGAAATCAATCCCGAATATATATTTATCCATTACAACGAAGATACGCACCAGGACCATCGAGTGTTGGCTGAAGCCACTCTTTCAGCAACTCGGTATGTTCCGAACTTCCTTTTTTACGAAGGCCCCACTACGGTCAATTTTTCCCCGAATGTGTATATCGATATCGACCGGGAAATCGATGATAAGGTTATTCTTTTAAAAAAACACAGCTCACAGGTAAGCAAGGTGATTGCCGGTATGCCTGAACTGTCAATAGTTGATTTTGCACTATCTACCGCCCAGTTCAGAGGTATACAGGGACGCAGGAGAACGGCGGAGGCTTTCAGGTCGCTGAGGCTTTTTATTGATATTCCCGACGCTGTTAGTCTATAGATAATTGTTATTACGTAATAACAATATTTATCAGTGTTTATCTGTGTTCATCCGTGGTAAAATTAGTATTTATATGCGCGCACCTTATTATCATGCGGCGAAAAGCGTATGATCAAGAACGATTTTTATTCCGATTCCGATAAGAATAATTCCGCCCGTAGTTTCCATTTTTTTGCTGAAAATCATGCTGATTCTGTTTCCGAGTTTTAAGCCGAGCATGGTGAACGTAGCGGCGACAAGCCCGATAATAATACTCGGATACCATATACCTTCATTCAGTACTCCAAGGCTGAGGCCGACAGCAAAAGCGTCTATACTCGTGGCAAGCGATAATCCCAGAAGTGTTAATCCCCGTGTTGGATCGCTTTCAAATTTTTGAGAGCTGTTGCTGCTAAACGAGTCGATGATCATTTTGCCGCCGATGATGCTCAGAAGGGCCATCGCTGTCCAGTGGTCGAATGTGCTGATTATGTCTTCAACAGTGTACCCTGCTACCCAGCCCAGAATCGGCATCATGAATTGGAAAAAACCGAAATGAAACGAGAGACGGAAAATGTGACCGCCGGTTACATTTTTCAGCTTAATGCCAACTGCAGTGGAAACGGCAAAAGCGTCCATTGCAAGTCCAACAGCTATAATGAGTATAGTTAGCGTTCCCATGATGCTTGTTCCGTTCGTATTGTTTTTTTCCGTAAGAGAACAATAAGATTTGTTCTCAATCCCTTCAATCCCGGAAATCTGCTGATCAAGTGATATGCCACGAGACAAATGAAAACAGCCCGGTTGGTCCAGTTGAGGTCCTGGACAGTATTAATATCTTTGACATCAAAGTTATCTATATTTCGAAATGCGCTCGGAATATAGAGTTTACAGGGGAATTCCTCAATTACTATATTTCTCCCGCAACCGGCATCAAGCCAGCGGGTTTCTTGGCCGGTAAGGCGTTTTAGTATGCCGTCGTAAATTTCCCACCGCTGCTTGAACGACGGGTCAAGTTTTAGGATGAGGGCTTAGGCGCGTTTCCTTTTTTTCTCCTGCAAGCGCGGCATCAGGAATCCTTGCGTCCCACTGCAATAATCGAAAGACCGAATGGTACGGGAACAGTACGTTCGACAGCCATGAAAAAGGGTGTCAACATATTGAACAGACCGAGCGGACCTTCGGGCAGAATTTTCTTTCTGAGGATACGTGAATACATTAGCCAGCCGACCGCTCCGAACATATTAATTCTGATAAAACGAACAGCTTTTAAACCGCTTTCAGTGAATTTACTGCGAATATCGCTTATAGTATAACGCCGGAAGTGATCCAGGTTACGGTCAAGAGAGCCGTAAAGAAGCTTATGTGCCGGAAGCTGAAGAATTATGTGACCGCCGGGCGAAAGAATGGAAGCCATTTCGCTGAGTGCATGAGTGTCGTTCTGTATGTGCTCGAGTACATTGAGTGCTATGATGGTATCTATTCCTCTTCCGTGAAGGTGCGAGCCTGACTCCTCAAGATTGTATAATTCGTATGATACATTTGGATGGCCGCCGAATTTCCCCTTTAGTTTTTCAAGGTATTCTTCGTGGACATCGGTAAGAATGAGCTTTTCCCTGTCAAGGAAGTGTTGTGAGATATTTCCGATCCCCGATCCTGTTTCGAGAACAGTGCTGCCGACCCAGGGCTTGACACATTCAATGATCCAGTTGTTATAGCGGTCTAGGGCGCTCATTCTCCGCAGCGTTTCAGTGCCGATGTTATGATGTTCCCAGGACATATCAGTCAAAGAACCTGAATTTTATAATTGTATAAAATGCGGTTATTCCGTCTTTCCAGTCGATTTTTTTCCCTTCGCTGTATCTTCGGCCGTCATAAGAGATAGGAATTTCGTAAAGTCTCACTCCGAGCCTGGAAATCTTTGCCGTAATTTCCGGTTCAACACCGAAACGGTTGGATTTAATGGAAATCTTTTGAATAACCTCGCGGCGGAAAACCTTGTAGCAGGTTTCCATATCGGTCAAATTCATGTTGGTCATCATATTGGAAAACAGAGTGAGCATCCGATTCCCGACAGTATGCCAGAAATACAATACGCGCCGGGGGCCGCCCATGAACCTGGAACCGTAAACAACATCCGCTTTGTTCTCACGAATCGGCTCAATAAGGTTTTCGTATTCTGATGGATCATATTCAAGGTCTGCATCCTGGACAATGACAATATCTCCTGTTACGTTCTTGAAACCTGTTCTTAGGGCGGCGCCTTTTCCCATGTTTTTGGTGTGATAGAAAATTTTGAGATCGGTTTCCTGTTCCATGTCTCTGAGCAGTTCACATGTGCCGTCATCTGAAAAGTCATCAACGATAATGATTTCTTTATCGAAAGGAGTAATGCGCACACGCCTGATAATTTCTTTTATGGTGTTTTTCTCGTTGTAGGCCGGAATTACGATGCTGAGCTTCACTGTTTCTCCGTTCTTTAGCTTTACTTTATTTTCTTAATATTATACACAGACTTGGGGAGTGCTACAAGCCATTTTTGCTATGAAAATAAATTTCAAATTTCAAATTCCAGATTTTGGGTTAGTCCGTAGTCAGTTGCCAATTGTCTGTGGTTACATTTCATAATTGAGCATTTATTATTTGCGCCTTTTTACGGCACTCCTTATCTTTTAGGCCTTTGCCACTTTGCCCCTTTGCCTCTGCTGAATATTTTATACTTCATTGCAGAACGAAGTTTGTACTATAATAATCAAGCGTACAAGGAGAGGCTTGACAGAACCCCGCACATATTGTAATTTGGAATTAACTCAAGGTGTTGCACATTATCTTCAGTATTCTGTTCTGATCAATAAAAGATAGTTAGAAAGCCTGTAAACATAATATTAAAGTGGTGATTTGTAGCCATCGGAAGAGGCGTAATGAAAAAAAAGCACCGTAAAGACACTCCACGCTCTAAAAAAGGTTCCGGTATAAAGGAGCGGGATAGATTTTCAGGGATAAAACAGTTTATAGAACTGTGCAGCCCATATTTCCCGTGGGTGGTGGCAGCGCTATATTTTATTTACATGGGTTATCTTACGCTTCGATATCATAACGTGGCCGGATTCGGGGTGGAGACTGATTTTATGGTAGAACTTGTACCTCAGGCGAAGAAACTACTTGCCGGACAGTTTTCTCCGGCTAATTACGGTCCCAAAGGTCCCGTGTATTCTTTTCTCCTCGCAATTATGTATCTAATTGTGCGGGATTATTTCTATGCAGGTCTTGTTCTCAATATTTTTTCTGCTTCGATTTTTCTTGTCATTCTCTATTTTCTCATTAAAAAAGTCTTTACAATCACGACAGCGAGGATTGTTGTGATTGCTGTGGCTTTCAATTATGTGTTCCAGCACTATACCTATAATGCAGGTTCGGATTTGCCGTTCATGATGATATGTGCTTTTTCTATGTATTTTCTTTTCCGAAGTAATAGACGCCGTGACCTGATTCTTTCAGCAATTTTCGGTTCTATGGCTTTTCTTACACGTTATAACGGTGCGTTTATCGCCATGGGAGCTGTACCGTATCTTGCTCTTTTCGGTGAGTCTGCTCACAAACGAATGAAACGTATCGGACTCTGGATAGGAGTGTTTATTCTGGTTGGACTTCCATGGTTTGCTTCCAACTGGAAAGTGATGGGAAGTCCGATATATAATGACAATTATGTTAATGTTATGATGGAGTTCTACGGCCTCGAGAAAGAAGGGGCGACATATGAGAACTGGCGTGATAAACTTCCCAGGGATTTCACCGGACTTGGTGACATAATTATGTATGATCCTGTATATTTTGTAAAGCGTGCCGGACAGAATGTAATAACACATTT
Source organism: Candidatus Latescibacterota bacterium (assembly GCA_018656855.1). Taxonomy (GTDB): domain Bacteria; phylum Latescibacterota; class Latescibacteria; order Latescibacterales; family Latescibacteraceae; genus JABHYP01. The sequence goes on from JABHYP010000725.1 coordinate 7,922, forward strand.
TACTGCCGATATTAAAAATCTTCTCGGATGGAGACTTGGAATATTCGTTGTTCTGGGATTAGTTTTATTCTGGTTTACGCCGGATAAAGGGGGAAAGCTCATGTTTTTCCTATTCGGACTTTTTTATTTTCTTATATTAACCCTGGTTTTTTATAATGAGCGTTTTTCGCTGTTTTTGCTGGTATTTTATACATCGTTTGCTGCATATTCCTTAACAGTACAAACAGTTTACGTTCGTCTGAGACGCTTTTCACGGATTCCGGCTGTCATTCTTATTCTTGTAATACTGTCATATATCTTCACAACTCCGCCGGTTATTCTTGCCGAGTTAAAGAATACACCGCCATATTTTAAAGATCTTCAGGAGATAGGTCTTGTTCTGGGGAGAGTTGAACCGGACAAATCAAAGAAGATTATTGCCAGAAAACCGAATGTCGCTTATTATGCCGGTCTCGATGCACTCATGTTTCCAGAGCATGTAAGACGTGTCGGCGAACTTGTCGATTTCTGCCGTGAGCAGAATGTTGATTATATTCTTTACAGTGGTATTGAGAGGTCGCTCAGGCCGCATGTGCAGGATCTTTCTAAAATAGATCAGAAAATTCCGGGACTTGAAATAGTATTTCATAACAGATTCGGGATTGTTTACCGTGTGCTGGAGCAGTGATAAGTCAAATAATTTTTTGAAGGCACTGTGATTCGAAGTTTTCAACTTAAAGTATTGAACATAATTTTAAATTTCTTCGGGACGATTGTAACTTCATGAGATTATTATTTTTTCTCCAATCTTTTAATTAATATGTTGACAGAAAGACTTTTTTCAGTTAAGATTATCTGATATAGCTTTAAATTCTATTTTATAAGATGTTAAATAATACTTACCGTTTATATTTTTCACCCGAAACGGCATTTGTGATGCCGGAGGAGAAAGCGCTGTTATGTCAAATTTTCTTACGAATAATCCGGTTACACGATTCTTTAAGGAAGTTATGGGGCCTGCCGCTATAATGGCAGCCGGTATGATCGGTGCAGGAGCGGTTTCTACAAGGCTCATGGCTGGCTGCTGGTTTCGCTTTGAATTGTTGTGGGTCGCGCTGTATGTCATCCCCATGGTAATTATTGCCAATGATACCGCATCACGTGTCGGGAACATATCGGGTCGGGGAATGATGGATATGATAAA
>JABHYP010000726.1 GCA_018656855.1 Candidatus Latescibacterota bacterium
AAGACAACATCCGGACAGTGCAATAGTGGTTTTTCGCACTGGTTTTGATTTTGTCACAAGCCTCAGAGATTCGGTTGATATTATATGCGGGCTAGCGGGATCATATCTCGCCTATGGAGATAATTCCAAGGCTGTAGACCTTTTTAGTAAATACACCGTGAGTTCATTCGAAGATGCTTTTCCGTTAAAAAAGCATGATGTTTTCCTGGGTACGGATGATCTTGAACTTGTTCAGGCAATGGCATTTTACCGTCTGGGACTTTATTCATCAGCAGAGAGCGAGGATCCTGATAATGCAGTTTATCATGTAAATCAGGTTTTAACTACTCCAGTAATTTATACTGATCCTCAAAGTCTTATACAGGTTATAACGGATTATCTTAAGCAAACTAAAGGAGAATATTACTTATGATAAAGCATTCACTAATTCCAGTATTTATTTTGATGATACTACTGTTATTCTCAAGCTATTCGTATGCTTTTGATGCGGGGCTTTTCCGGACGATACCCATCGATACTCCGAAACAGGGTATCCTGTGGATTTCTAATGCATCGTTTTACTCCCCTATTACCGCAAACAATGTCCTGAGAGAGACCTATGGAATCAAAGATTCCCATATCCTCAGCAGCATGACGGATATATCACTGGGGATTGTTAATCATGTTGCCTTGACCGGTAAGATACCGTTCTATGCCGACCTGTTTTCTCAGGACGGCAAAAACGGGCAAAAGTCCGGTGCCGGAGATGTATCGCTTGGATTGCGTACATCTTTCCTTCGCAATAAATCAGTTATTCGGGGATTCAGCTTCGGTGTGGGCGCAAGCATACCGGAAAAGTTCACCTGGGGTGAGGAACCTCTGGGATACAGGACATTTTCGACCGGTGAGCTAATTATCAATGCAGAGATGTCGCTCGGATTAAAGTATAAGATTTTAGACGGTTATCTGTCTACTGCATACCGCCGTTTCCCGAATACTCCTAAAAGCAAAAAGGCTAATGCAGAAGATATTTTTTATGACAGCGGTTACGGTTTTCTTGGAATAGGGATGCCGGATGAAGAGGGACGTGCTGATGTTATTTTCCATGATCACCTAACATTCACTTTCGGTACTGCTGTACCTATAAAGCCAAGGATTTCCGGACTCGTTGAAATAAACTCGACAGCGTTTTTAGGAAAGCCGGGTTACAAGGCTATCGTCAGTGTGGCACCGGGATTTAGGCTGGGACATGCAGAACGTCTCCATATAAATGCCGGAATCGATTTCAGAATAAGCGGTCCTATTCCAGATCGAACATATTTGATACAGTTGAGTCTCCCGTTTATCAAACCGACACCGTTAAAGGTGCCGGGCTTGAAAAAGCCAACACCCCGGGAGATGGCTCGTTCAAAGAACTCGCTTGTGGCTGTTGCTAATTTTTCTAAAAGCGATATTGCCTGCCTTTATGAAGACGCGCTTAAAAAGTCTTTCTGTAAGAGATTGGAATCAATGGGTGTAATAGAGGTAATAGGTGATAATATTGTTCAGAAATCATTTAGTCGAATGGAGCTTGTTCCCGGCGAAGATTCACCTGAAAGGCTTGGCACACGGCTTGGTGCTAATTATCTTATTAAAACTGATATCTCGGAATATGCCATAGGACGTAAATCGTCTTTCACAGTACCACTCGTAATCAGTTTCCCGAAAACAGTTTTCATGCTTTCCGCACGGGCGTCGGTGACTGACCTAGTAACCGGAGAAGAACATGATCTCGGTATTATTTCGGCAAGCATCAAAAAATCGAGAGGTGTTAACTTTTTCCCCCTCGGTGCTTCATCCGATTTAATCTATCTGTCCGAACCCGAACGAAGAATCTTTGAAAAAAAGTTGATTGAAAATTGGGTGGAAAACTTCAACGATATCATTATCGAGAATATCAGGGTTTTTGGATGGGAACCCAAAAGAACAGAAATCAAAGGTGATGAAGAAAAGAGCGGGTGATTTAGTTTAGGTGAAAATATTTTGAAACATGTTCTGGACACCTGGATATTTTTTGCCGTTCCGTCAATAATATTTGCATAAAATATATATTATGTTATTGTTTATAAATGATATATGGACAATAATGACATTCTTCCTTTTTTCATGAGCCCCCTAAATCCCCCCGGGGGGAACTTTTGCCACAAGTGTCAAGTCCTATAGAAATCCCCACAGGGAGTTTTTGGAGCTTTTCAGAAATACAATTCATAATGCTGTCAATAATCCGGGTTATAAAGTGTCTTTTATTCCGGATTCAGCCTTACTCTACCTTTTCTGCCACCATAAAATAACCCAGCGGAAAATGTTTTCCGGTTTTCTTTGATATTATTTCCCCTAAGCTTGTTTTTATAAAAGTATATACTATATATTGAATTCCCAGAGCAATAGGTTTTCCAAATATGGGAATAAGCTGTAAATGCTTGGCAAAAATATCAGCTAATATTTCAGGGGTGCCCCCGGCTGGTTTTAATAAATGAATCACAAAACCTTTCGATTCGGCTGATCGGCGTAAGGCATATTCCGTAAACCTATGATAGTCATGGGGAGCTTCATGCAGCCAATAGTAGAATGGCACATTCATAAGAATATATCCATGTTTGACCAGGATTCTTGCCATCTCACTCCATAGATTTTCTGGTACAGGTATATGCTCAAGAACGTCGGAGAGGATTATTGTGTCGAATTCACCATCCTCAAATGGCAGATTCTGGGTAAGATCACATTCGAAGTCTAAATATTTATTGTTATGTAAAGTATTTTCCCAATCCACACATATGTTATCAGTTATATAGTCTTTATATGCTTCATAGAAAGGCACTTTCCCACAACCCAGGTCGATTAGTTTTCCCTTAACGTATTTTTTAATATTGACGTCGTAGAAACTTGCGATAAGGTCTGCTATGAGCCTTGAACCAATTCCTACTTCGTTTGGATCTCTTGATGCAATCAGCTTCCCATTTTTATAAACGAACTTACTTGGAGCCCATTTGTCTTTATTTTTCATTGTAATAGTTCTCTTTTTTCGTGAACCTAACGACTAGGCTTACCTGCCGCTATGAAGCGTAGCAGAATAGCTTTCCGGTAAAGCGTTTTTTTATGCTGTATAATTTTCGAAACAAGGTTAGCCCTGTTGGAAAACATCATTTATATATTTCTTTCGCCTAAGCGGATTTTTAAGCGTGTTAATAACTCTGATAGGCAAGCTTCTTGTCTTCAAGGGTACTGGAGCGAGAGAGTTTTCAGTTTGCAAGATACAGTGGATATATTGATTCTGCATCCACACCGTCTCAAGCGAATAGTGCCTTAGATAATAGCCTGCTTCCCGAACTTCGTTAATCAAGTCATGAAGTTCTATTACATTATCAATGATTTGTAGCTCAGCAGGATTGTTCTCTTGCAAGTAGCGCTGATATTCTGGACTCGGGTAAGTGAGTATAAGCAGCGCCTTGTTAGCACTGATCTTTCTCATCTTCCGGAATAACTCAGGTCGAGCATTTTCTGGAATGTGCTCAATTACATCAACCATAGTGATGACGTCTAACGAAGTAGTAATACACTCGTTTATAATCTCAAAATCATCAATAATGTCACCCGCAAAGAAGTCAACATTCTTCTTTTTTATTGTCCTATTGGCATACCAGATATTTTTTTTACTTATATCAATTCCCCAAACATGGCCTTTCTTTGCGGTGTTGGCTATTTGTTCTGTAACTATTCCGATACCGCATCCTACATCAAGTACTTTGTCTTCCTTTTTTACCTCAGGGAGAATGCGTGCAATAGCTTTCTCTAATCTTAGATTTCCATATAACCTGTACTCTAACATTTTTGACTTCAGAAAATTATCGTAGAATTCTTTTACTTCATTTTTCTGCATCGTACTCTCCTCAGAATGTATTGAAAAAAGATGGTTGTTGGCAGTATTATGCAGCATAAAGGTAAAGTTCACCTGCAGCGCTTTGTCAGGTTTTATTATTATGGTTTAAAGTTATGACTACATTCCCCTTTTTGTGCCCTTTTTCGACATACCGGTGAGCCTTGGCAATTTGTTCCAACGGATAGCGTCTATCTATGACCGGTTTTATCTTTCCCGCCTCAATAAGTTCTTTTATGAAGATTAGATCTTTTGCCCTTTCGCTTGATGGCCTCAAACCTGTGAACGCAATCATTGCCTTTTTGCTGCCGATCTTTGAAGTCCATAACATTTGAGGAAGAATTGACAGCGTAAGAGCAGCTTCAAGATAGATTCCTTTTTGCTTTAGCGAGCTTTTACAACGTGAAAATGAACTCTTGCCTACCGTGTCAAAAATAATATCATAGGTCTCATCTCTTTTTGTGAAATCCTCTTTTGTGTAATCAATGACCTTATCGGCTCCCAGAGATTTGACTAATTCTAAATTCGCAGTACTGCATACCCCGGTAACTTCGGCCCCAAAGAACCTGGCAAGCTGTACCGCCGCTGTAC
>JABHYP010000727.1 GCA_018656855.1 Candidatus Latescibacterota bacterium
GGTCAGGCTTTCCTTATTGGGGGATTTGGGGACGTCCATGCGTTCATGCGTTTCTTCCATTTTCCAGCTTACCGAGCTTTACCGTATTTAGGGGTCTTTCATTTGTTCAACAAAATCAACTCAAGCGCATATAGGCATGACGTTTTTAGATATAACGCTGAGAACCTGGTCGAGCGTTCTTTCATAAGACGCATAAACGGTTTTTTCCTGATCCATGTGCTTATGGTGGGGGAAGGTTTTTACGTCCCAGTCCGGAGCGTTATCCCATCGAATCAACAGGTTCGATTCTTTATTCTGCCAATGATAGGCATATTTTCGAATTTTTCCGGGAATAACCGTCTCTCGAATATAAAGGGTTGATTTGTCGATAAAGGTGATTGAGGCTCTTAATCTCAGTGAGTTTCCAAAATGTTCAAATTTTGAAACCTTCACCGAAAGAATGATCTCGGAAAAATGTTCAATGAGTTTTGGAAGTTCTAAGCTCATCGGCTCTTTCCTTCCACCACCTTACTGCGTGGCGCGCGAATTCCCAGTCTTCCAGATCTTCCTCTTTTTGAAAATTTTCTTTTCCCCGCTTCTTATGCAATGTGGCCTCGAATTTTTCTAAACCCATCCGATATTTTTCTTTGTAAAAATCGCATTCGGCCTCATATTGATCAATCTTCGAAAGGGAAATAAGCAGAGCAGAGTCATGAATAAAGTTTTCGAAAGACTCATATCCTTCCCGGATAAAAATTTCCTTTGCACTTTGCGTTGCATTCATAGCGGCCCCCTTGTCTTGCATATTTCCAAAAAGACTCAATGTCTTTTCGTCTCATCCCGTCCTGGCCGAATATTTTACACCCGGATGTATAAAATTGTCAATATTCCTCTTTTGATCACAGCGCTTAAGCATGAAGAGGTTGTAAAGTTTGTATAATGGGGGACGTTGGTCGTTTCGTTAGTTTTTTTGGCACGGATTTCACGGATTACACGGATTTTAATATTACGCTAAATGGCGTTACGCTAAATAGCATAATCATAAATATCTATTAATGAACTTTTTATATATTGGGTCGGAGAAATCGTATTTTGATTGGTTCCGTTCGATAATTCCGTCGTTGATAAAAACATCTATTGCTTTCTGCGTGCTGGATACCGCTCCCAAATCGAAATCTTTTGTAGTTTTCTTTGAGAATAATTCAGATGCTGATTGACTTAATGCGAAAAGCACCTTTTTCCGATAGCTTGTGTGTTTATGGGTTAACTCCCAATAGTAATCTGACTTTAACTCCAAAACGCGTTCAACCGCCTCGTCAATATGCTTTGTTGTTATCCTGTTTTTATCGCTTAGAATAATATTTTGCCAAATTTCGAATGCGATATATTGTATATAATACGGAATGTTTCCGGCAGTTTGTAAAAGATATTTTGCTGTATCATTATCAATTTCAGTATCTGAGCGTTTAAACCTGCTAATTAAATATTTTATAGATTTGCTTTCTTCAATTGTATTGATGCTCATAATAGCTGCTGCATTATAAAACGCTCTGTTTTTATTGCTGAACATGTCTTTTAATATATGCGTTTTGCTTCCCAGGAACAGATACGAAACATTTTGATGGTGTTGAATGCAGCTTCTGAGCAGCTTTTCGAAATTATCACCATTTAATTTTGTAATTTCCTGAAACTCATCAAATGCTATTATCCACTTGCTGTTATCGCCGGCAAGTTTTTCCGGTAGATTAATAACATCCATCAATGTTTGCTCTTTGTCTTTTCCTTCAATCCACGAAAGCGAAAAAGTTGGCATTCCGGTACTATCGAAAGCCACCGAAGGGACAATGCCGGAAATAAATTTTGCAATCTTTTTAATCGTTTTTTCTAATGAAGCGCTTTGCTTACCAGCAATAGCCCGTGTATAGTTTTTTATAAATGTATCACGAGAATAAATGCTCATAATATCCAGATAAACTGTAGTAAACCCTTCTTCTTCAAGTTCCTTTAACGCTTTATTTACAAGTGATGATTTTCCAAAACGCCTGGGAGCATATAAGGTAATATTATTCCCCCCGGCAAGTGTTTGCTTTATTCTCAACAATTCATTCTCTCTGTTGTAAAAAAAGTCTCCAGAGACAATATTTCCAAATTTGAATGGATTGGTTTTATTCATTTGATGGGGGTCAGACTTTCCTTATTGTCGTTATTTTTTTTGGCACCCCGGTTAAATACAAACAAAAGCAGATTTAACGGGGCAGGCGGATTACGCGGATTAGAGCAATTTAAGAGTCCAA
>JABHYP010000728.1 GCA_018656855.1 Candidatus Latescibacterota bacterium
CGTTCCATCTGAGCCTCCAGGAGTTAAAGGTTTGTGGGTGTTCGTATAAAATACCTTTCACTCCAATGAGGTTCTACTTCTTTTGTATCATAGTTACTGAAGGGGTACATTTGTCACTAACTGTCACTAAGTTGAGTTCTTTGTAACATTCTGTCACAAAAAAGTCACCCTCTGTCACTAATACCCATTCTCTGATTCTTTCGGAGAGTGATAACTTCTTTTTTTCCATGAACGTTTTAATCTCTACAAGTTGTGATTCAGTGTTGTGCATAATTTCTGCCGGATCAGCTTTGTTCTCATTACAAGAGTTGTTGATAGCTTTTCCCAATGATATTAACGATCTAAGAGAGGTTTTTTCTCTTAATATCTTCAAGTAACGCTCTATGAAAGCAGAACCCGGTGTCTCTCCTAAAAGTCCAGCTATGGTTCCTTCTCCACCGATATGTTCAAGCCTCCCCTCATGTTTTAGGCGTTCACAAACGGTGAACTGATCGATTAAATCTCCGTGTTCGTATAAATATTCAATTGCTTTGAAAATCAACCGATACTGCGGCATGTAAAATATCTCTTCTCCCGCTTCAATTGTCTGTTTTATTGTAGTTTCCGGTTCAAGAAGCATTATTCCTAAAACGGCTCTCTCAATATCTGGTGATTGTGGTGGAATTACATGATTCATTGTCAATTACACGTCCCTTTATTTTAAATACTTTCTTTTTATCTTTTACTGTTACCCATTCGGGTATACTTTTCATACCCTATCGGGTATATTTCTATCCCCATTCGGGTATATTTATTTGGCTTAATAACCTCGGATACCTTTCGGCAGATTTTTCCATTGATCATAGTATTTGTTAAATCCAATGATTTTACCTCTTCTGCAGATAATTTTTCTCATTTCCAACTCTTTTAATGTCCTGGAAACATGGGTCTCTCTTATACCAGTCATATTTGCTATTCGCCAGATTGATATTTGATCTTCTTTTTTATGAAATCCATATGTTCTTCTCAAAATGGCCATGATAATACGGGATTGGTAAGCACTCATTTTCGTTCTTGCCAAAGCTTCAATGATCTCATTTGCTATAGATAAATATCCCTTTTCAAGTTGTGGTGAAATTTTGCTTTCTGTACTTTTCATTATTTCCAACTGTATCATTTTGTATTAGTATTTGGATACTGGTGAGATACTTTGCATGGCAGGATTCGGTGGCCAAGGAGTATCTCTTTAGACTTAATCCACCTGCCGTTCTTGTGCGGTCTCCGTTTGAACGTTCCCAGTGCCAAAAGTAGGGTTAAATTTGCAAGATCGGTTAAGAAGAAGACCAAAGGATCATCCGTTTCATGAATGTGGAAAATCAGTCCCTTTTTTCGCAACTGGAGGTACGTTTTTTTATGAAAGCAGTAACATCCCAGTACAGTCTTGCTGTATACGTAAATCTCCATGCGTTTGGTCAGGATAAACACATCATTAATTTCGTCTTTCCAGAGATGTGGCAATGCCAGTTCGCCAAGAGTCTGTATGTCTTCAATTACTTCAGCTCTCATTAGAATTCACCTCCTTAGAGGAAAAAAGTTTATATATGTTTATCTGGGTATAAATATTGCATAGAAAACTGTTCGTGGGAATCTAACGAAAAGAAAAATTCAAAAAATATAACTATATGAAGTTTTAAGGAATTACGAAATGAAGTTAAAAAAAATAGGTGACGAAATCTTCGTCACCTACTAGCGAAATGCTTTATCGGGAGGCAATATGAATTCATTCAGGCTTTGGTTTCACTTTTAGCCTTTTCATAATCGGGGATATTTAAGGAAATCTGGTCTTTGGAAAGTGTGGTTCTGACTTGGTGATCATGAAATTCAAAGTAATTAAGTATATTCTTCTTTTCAAGCCAATTTTTACAATAATTAAACCGTTTGCTAAACCAGTAAGGATCCTTAGAATTATCATATTCAAGCTCTTTTTTTATGGTATCTTCTTCCACCCAATTATTCCCTTGCGACTTTATATAAAAAGTCAACCAGAAGAAACGGAGCATGGTTTTACCCAAACGACAGGGTTTTTCTTCTTCACCTTTACCAGGATTGACAACAATCTCAGCATAGAAATTTTTATATTTACGATTAGAGGGTAGTTCCTGTAGACATAAAATTACTTCAGATAAATCCTTTGTGCTGCGTGTCGAACTTTTCTGAATATAATTATCCGTTTTTTTATTACTCACTACAGCCCTAATAACTTCCGGAGTTTCACTATCTTTTATCATTTGCACTATGTCTTCATATTTGTCGGGGAATTCTATTTTCAATGTTCGGAATTTTAATTCAGGGAGCTGCTTCACATCCTCCAGCATTCCTTTCCAAGCAATTTCTGATTTTTCTTGGTAATTGTTTTTTGCATCTTTCATAATATTTATAAATGACTCTTCAATAGAAGTGAGTGGATAAGCTTTTGAACCTAATTTTAGTCTTGTCTGTTCAATAGATAAATCGACTTTCTCAATAAGATCAATAGAATATTCAGGTACATCCAGCATGTCCTGATGCATTTCACTTGATAATAATGCATCCAACAAATGTAAAATATTCTCCTTTGCTTCTGTTAATTCATTAATGTCAGATAATTTACTTAAACATATTTCTATACGAGATCGTATATTGACAATGAGTTTGAAAAGTGGATGCGGGCTGAATCCAAAACTTAAATCAAGCTCTTTAAGAATTAGTTTTTTGCAAATTTCCCAATAATTTATAAGAATATAAAAAAAGCGTTTTGGCTCCTGGAAAGATGGATCATCAGCTGGGCTTGGAATTCTACAGTCAAATAACATAATTTCATTTAAACAGCTTAAAATCTCTCGGATGGGTGGGGAAGCCGTTTCAATACATTTTCCAATTGTTTCTCCCATGCTTTGAAAAGTTTTATCTTCATTTTCACTTAACTTTACAAGTGGATGTAATAATAAAAAACGATAAAATAGAGCATTATAATCACTATAAACCTTCAAATTGTCAAAATCTGGATGGAAGTTTTGCTCATAATATTCTTTTAAATGTTTGAATCCGGGGAATTTTAATGACGATTCAAGATACATAATCAAATCATCATTTAGTTTTCTAACTTCTTTAGGTTCGATAACATCAGGAAAGAAGTAACGGATTTTAAAGAGATTATTAAGGCAAAAAGTAGTTAAAATAGCAGTAGATAAATTCTGAATTAATACTTTATCATTTTTATTCATTTCATGTCCCATAATATCAACGTAAATTTACCTAAATTATAAGATTCAACATACAACTATAAAATGCAATCATATTGTAAAATCATTTAAATATAAAACCAATAAGAACTAATTAATTGCGAATTTACAGTTCATGCTTGCAGGATGTGTTTGTATAATAACAACTACTTACAGAATAGTGGTTGTTATATTTTTACTTATTCTGCACCTTATACGCAACCATTTGTCATTATTTGCATAAAAACATCATATACAAAAATATCAACAAATAATTAAGCAATAATCAACTGACTTTTACCCACTTCTTGGCGCAATCGCCAATTAATCTGAAAAAAAACAAGTAAAATGCTCAATATTTTAGATAATATTTCATTATTTTAGGCTTGCTTTTAAAATTTAATATTATATATTATATAATATTAAATTCTCCCCTCAAACAACCAAATTATATTAATGCGTGTATGTATCAGTTTATAAATCACTTGTAGATTATTTATTAAATAAATAAAATAATTCCACTTCTTATAATAATTTATATTATTATATACTCCAATTCTCTAAGAAAGGTTTCGGTGACTCTTTATATATATTCAAACTACCGACTGGAGGTATAATGATGGCACGGCCAATTAAAGCAACACCAAGATTATGTGGCAAGGCTTCATCTGATCTCCAAGAAAATTTAAAAGAAAATGAAGGCAAAACTTTATCCTTCTCTTTTAAAAAAATTGACCCAAAAATTGAGAAAAAAATAATCAATGATGGGCCGAAGTGGTAGAGATTATTTTGCAATAAATAAATGGCGTATTCGCAAACTATCCTTTCATGAATACTATAAATTAGGATGGTTTGATTGTGGAGATTCAGAAATAAACGAATTCTTCATCGAAGATGCTTTACCACATAAACAAGAGCTAATGGCAGAGTCTTATGTTTTTGAATATAAGAATTCACCATTAGCTCTTGTTAGTTTTCAGAACGATAGTATACAGTTTGATGATGATGAAAATGGCGAAAGAAAAAAATTTGGGAAGGGAATAAATCTTCCTTTCCAGAAAAGATATAAATCTATTCCTGCCATCAAACTTGGGCGTTTAGGGGTTCATAAAGAATATGTAAACAATGGTGTCGGTTCAAATTTGTTAAGCCATTGTAAAAAACTATTTGTTACTAAAAACAGAACAGGTTGTAGATTAATTACCGTAGATTCTTACATTAAAAGAATTGAATTTTATCAAAATAACGACTTTATTTTACTCCCCAATCAAAATATTGAAGGTAAAAAAGAGGATGATACAGTAATTATGTATTGTGATTTAAAACCATATTCAAATTCACCTAAAGAAAATTCATCAAACCTCTCTAATTTTTTCTCAACAATAAAAAAAATTCTATACACGTAAAGTTACATTTACCAATCCCTTTAAGACTCGCCCAATAGTATCCTCATACGTTGCGCACAGGTCCGTTTGAAACACTGCCAAATTATCCCTAGAATCGATTGTTTCCGGCGAGGGGGCGTTGAAATACCACCTGTACGATTTAACGAGGGCTACGAGCAGAAATATATTGAGTTGATAATCTGGAATTATGAGTTGGAGGCGCTGGTTTGTGAAGTGTGGTTAGGAATATAATTATTTTGTTTTGGAACAAAAAACAGTTTATTATGTAAAAAAAGTGTCGAAGTAATTAATAGAAGTTACTGTTGACAAAGGTTCATTTAAAAGCTTATACTATGGGTGATTGTTGGTAAAAAAAAGGATAATTATGTCTGGCTACGAAAATAGTCCCCGGGCAGGAGAATGGTTCGTAGGGCAATTAAGATTGACTATTTTCCCGAGTTCTCCTCAAAATATCACTGATGTTAATTGGTGGGCCGATCTAACCGGCGAGCAGCCTGAAGAAAAGGTTATTAAGCCTAATCAAGGCTTTTATTCAGAATCCGGCCCTTTTGAAAATAATATTTTGTTATTAAATGTAGTGCCTCCCAAAATTGACTGGGTATGGGCAATTCCAATTAATAAACAGGTTGAGCCTGATCGAATCCCTGTAATTGGTGACTATTTTGAATCACATGAATTTTTTGTCAATATTATGGAGAAGTGGCTCAACTCAGTAAGTGATATAAAATTTAATCGCTTGGCATATGGGGCAGTTTTATTGATGCCAGTTAAAGACAAAGTGTCAGGATATAAGAAGATAGCAAATTATTTACCAGAAGTAAGGCTTGATCCAGAAAACTCAAGAGACTTTTTTTATCAAATAAATAGACCAAGACACTACTCTTCAAAACCTGAATTATCGATTAATAGACTTATGAAATGGAAAGTACTCAAGCAATCTTATTTTTTAAGCACCTCACCTCAGTCGGTTATGGCGACCGCGGAAGATAATTTTGCATGTCAAGTTGAATTAGATATCAATACATCAAATGAGATTTCCACAGAGTTGCCTTCTGAAGAAATAATAAATATTTGGCATGAGTTGGCACTTCTTGGAATTGAAATATCAGAAAAAGGCGACTTTTAATGTTACCAGATATTTATAATAATAACTGGAGCTCTATGTGTAAACGTGCCCTGTATTATAAAGAAACTGAATCAGGTAGTAAGTTAATGGACTCTTACATGGACGATTCCAATGACGATATAATAACAATAAATGGGTTTAATCTTACAAAGCAGAATATTTGGGGGTTGGATGATCTTTTGCGGATTAAGACTAAAGAAGATTATGATAAAACATCATTTAATAATTTGCCACTCCTAAATGTTATTGTTATGCATGGAACATCAACTTCGTGTGTGATGCCGAATGATAGTGGAATGATTAAACCGAATAATCCTGAAAGTTGGGAAACCTATCCCAATATTTGGATGGGTGGTATAAACAGCGCAATATACTCTTTTGAGAGTATTATTGATTCTTCAACATCAGAGAATGTTTTTGTAGATCGCTACATTGATATCCTTCTTCAAGACCTTAATGAAAAATATCTATTAATTAATAAAGATCAGATATTTGAATTTCTTAACTCTCAACAAGAACTGGTTAAATTGTTAAATGATGGCGAAAAAACAATCAGCGAATTGTTAAACAAAGAATTCGAAAAAATCACAATAGAATATGAGCATGATCCTGAGGAAGGTATTGAAGGCATATTTATTACTATTTATAAAGAGGCGAGCATTGATGAGTTACTTGAAGCAAACAGCAATATTGTAAGAAATTGGCTTTTACAATTAGATAGACAATTAGTAAAAAACACTTATGTGAATGTAATGCCACTATGAGCTTTGATTGGACAAAATTCTTAGATGTTGCTGAACAACTAATTCCAGATAAAGAGGAAAACCCTGATGATGCGTTATTAAGGACTTCTATTAGTAGGTCATATTATGGTGCATATGGAGTAGCTTATACATTTTTCGAGCAGGAAGGCGGTGTTCGACCAACAGAGAACACACATATTAGCATTCATAGTATTTTTAAAGAATCCCAAAATGATTTGGTATGTGAAATTGGAAATGGTTTGGGTTCTTTGTGGATAGAAAGAAAAAAAGCAGATTATAAAAAAGAATCCATATGGAGTCTCAACCAAGTTAAGCTATTACTTATAAAAGCAAGAATGATAGTTTCTAATGTCAAGGAAGCAAAACGTAATAATTTAAGTTTATGAAAATATGATACAATACATTTAGGTAATGAATTACTTTTATCATCAAATTATCTTCCTGCTTTTTAAATATTATCATCCGCGTCAGCCCGCTTTAGCGCCTCTTCCCTGATATGCTCATGATGCTCGGAATATCTTGACAAAAAGCGTCAGCTTTTGTGATCAGAGCTTATCCACTTGTTAGCTTCAGACTAATTCTTGTCGAATTGTCCACTACCGTAAATATTCCTTGATGAATAATTGATGAAGGTGAATATATGGTGTCCATAAGTAGAAATATGTCACCTTCCATTTTCCCCGCTTGACAATACTATAATTCCAAGTAAATAATAATTAACCTTGAAAATCGCTTCCGATTGCGTTTGAGAGGTCTGATTTTCAACGATCACCTCACAAATGACCCTTTATATGTTTTTGATACAAAAAATGAAGATATTAAGAGGGTTCAGAAAAGCCCATGAGTAAATTTATTGCTGACCCACGGCGCGTTTCACAGTTTATAATTTCTGATTAGTACTTTGGGTAGCCAAAAACATAATGTACGACAAAACAAGCCGTGGGCTTAAGGGAAATGAATAGGATGGCATACATCTGCACTGAATGTAGAGAGGAATGCGACTTTGAAGTTATTCGCAGGCATTGGACACGAGAATATGGCTTTGAGGATGTATATATTCAGAAGGGGGGTTTTTTCAAACAGACGCATCGGGGAAAATGCGGGTTATAATCCTTAAAAATATATAAACCGTTATTAAACAAGAACTATTTAAATGGCGGATTAACAAAACCTTAATAGTATAAAATCTACTAATAATAAAAATGTGTAAAATTTTTGTAATTTTTATTATCTCTCTTTTTTTCATGGATTTAGCTTATATATGTCGTTAACAAGGTATATATATGTACGGCCTGTGGATCGCGAACCATAAGGTACCCCTAACGAAACAATCTGTTAAAAGATGATAAAAATACTGCAATATATCCCCTTAAAACAAACTTTCGTTCTTAATTCCACAAGTACTATAATGAACTAACTACAAAGAATACAGCATACTACACAAGTCTACTAATTAAAAGTGAAACTGCTCATAATAGTAATTATGTAAACCTTGCAAATGTAAAGGCGCGCCTAATCGACAGCCTTAATAAATAATATCAATAGAATGTCAATACTAATAAAACAATAGAACACAGTTAAAACACACTCAACACCACTTTCAAGAGCTTATAAAGACATTAAAACATTTAAAGAGTATAAAACTACTAATAAACTATTTTAAAGCTTAAAGTGCCCCGTGTACAAGAAAAATATAAATTCTATAGCTATTAAAAGAATATAAAGAAAAGTATTTTTCTGTTTCCTGTATAGTATATCTTTTGCCGTCCTGGTTACCCGAACCTTATGAGTGTTTGATGTTTTAGAGTAACGATTTGTAGTTCGTCTAATGCGGCATTTATTTTCATACTTTGAAAAATTGAGTAGATCCAATTTGGCGATGTGCAACCGCTAATTATGTGTTGTTGAAGTAAATGTTACGCACAAGAAAATTATCAGAGATAAACTACCATATTTTTCAACTCTTGAGATTGCTGATAAGACTATCTATACTGCTAATATTTCTGTATAGCACCTTATTATCTTTAATAATTTCATCAAGTTTAGATTGGTGTTTTTGCAGAATATTTATTGTCTCTGAATAAACGTCATATTCTTGCTCAAGCCCATGATTTTGTAATGTTTGAAATGACGCTTTTAATTCCCCGTTTTGGGTATTCTGGAGAATATATTTATTAGCCTTTTCTTTTCCTAACAGACGCTGAACAGTTCGCCAAGATGCTAAATAAGCGTCCATTTCAGTCGGGATAGTGGTTTGGAGTGCCGACTCATCAATATTCATACCAGGTAAGTTCCGATTTCGTTGGAGTAATTCGCCAGCACTTGTCAGTTTATGATTTACTCGGTCCCGTGTCAAATGCTGCAATTCGTGTGACAGATACCAAACGAATTCAATATCAGAGGTGTCCCAAGCACGCCTGGAAATCCAAATCAGATGTGAATAATTCTGTAAAATATTAGCAATTTCATTAATTATATTATTGATTTGAGGTGGTTTTTGTCCGAGAAGACCATCTTTTTTAATATTCTTATAAAATGCCTTTGATCTCCAAATAGAATTTTCTGGAGATTTTGGATAATTATTCACATCAAAGAATAGCACCACTCCATGGGAAGGAATAGCGAATGCTGAACATGTCTTGTCACGCAATTCCTTTTTCTTTTCCTCGTCTAACAAAACATCGAGGTAATCAAAATTTGTTTGTGAATCATTCATTCAATATCCACACAATGTTAATAAACAGAGACTTAATTCGCAACATAACACATCATTGACATAGTTTCCTTTTAAGAATCTTCGTCCGGTAAAAGCGCTATATAAGCACCTGCCGTATTATATACTCCAGCACACACACAATCACATCCGGTAACCGCTTCCTCCACCGGCATATACTCAGTCCTGTCCTGACCGTCTGAGTGTTTGATGTTTTGGAATAACGAAGCGAAGCTGTGGGTTTCAATTCACACCACATCTCTTAAGCGATTGATTCGACACTTCCTATGATGTTTTCTCTGAGCCAGCTGCGAATATTGCCAAGGTGGCCAAGCAAGCAAATCCGGCGAACGATGGATATGTACTGCCGAGGAAACCCAGAAAGCCCAAGCAAATGAGGAAGCCGAGATAAGCCTTCTTCTCCGGGTTAATTGGAACCTTCACCTTGGACTTGTCGAATGGCACAAGCACTAAAAGGGACCATAAAGATACCAATGAAAGAATCGCCAATTTAGTGAGGTACAAGTAATTCTCACTCGGCTGAAAACCCAAGAAATCCAAGGAATCCCAACGCTCTAAGAAAACGGCTATTGTTTACTTTCTCCATATTTCCTCCTCTTACAACCTAACTATTTTTATTCATCCCTGATACGAAAACCTGCACATACTCAGTTCTGTCCGCATATATTGGATTCAGGTAGTGACCTTACTCTTTATCGGGATTTCTCGCCCAATCCTAACATAATAACTATATCAGCTCAAAGATTATGATTATTTGTTTCCACCAACAAAGTACTCTATCAATTCTGTTCTAATATCTTTATTCACACTCATTACTCTACCGACTCCTTTTGCATAGTATGAAATATCGACCGAGGGGTAATCTCCCCCGGGTTGTCTAAAAGTTTGGAGAATTTTCAGGCAGTTGTCGAAAGTTCCAGCCGGTACTGTTACAGTCTCGTTTGTGCTTTCTATACGGCACGAAAACGCTGCGTAAAATACTGAATCGGGATAAGCATCACTATGACCAGCGTCTTTATTTTCCCATGTTAATCCTTGAGACACATTATTGGGAATCAATATAAAAGGTGGATTCCATTCTTTGAAGATGAATTTTTTTGTGCCAATTGCATAAATAGTAACATTGCCACTTTTATCAAATCCTGTCCAACGAACGCTACCTTTTTTTATGTTCGAGTTTATCGTGTAACATTCATTTCCATTCACTGTATCTGTAGATTCTATGAATGTTTTGTATGACCGAGGTTCATAATCACTATTTTTATTAGGCTCGCTTTTATACACCCAGTAATTACCTACAGCCAGTGGATAGTAATCATTCGTTTGGGCAATTGAACAATTGTATGTCACAGTCATCAACAATAAATAAAATCCCATTGTTTTCATAATAGCTATCTCCTAAACTTTACTTGTACCTGACTGTACATCGTCAGTAACTTTTAAGTTCATCAGTTACCGTTTCCATCACCTCTCCCATGCTCACAACAACTTTCTCAGCCCTGACAAGCCCGATATCCCGTTCGAACCACAAGTCAGTCTTTTCATACGAAATGTCACCGAGGGGAAGATTCAACTCAAAGTGCAGGCAGTCCTCGAATATACCGGCAGGAACTGAGGCAGATTCAATATCTATAAAGGTTGCTGAAAGAGCATTTTCACGAATTCTGTCAACTACCCATTCACTGCCCTTTACAACTCCGAATTTCAGATATGCTACATCTTCATCGTTGGAAAGTGCATTGACAGTATTGTTTTCGATGCGAAATGCGCTGAAATATTCGGAATAATTGGATGACATGACTGTATAAGTCATACCGTTTACTGTTTCTGAGCCGGTTACGCTGATAGTATGCTCGTTCGACTCTTGGCTACCAATAGTCCGTTCGTATATCCATGATGAGCCGGTGCCAAGTGGAAAATAGTCTTCGGCTCTGTAGACACCCCAGTCGAAACCGATTATATCGGGCACTGTGATTTCAGCGAACTCCACATCTTTTTGCCACCCTATTGTTACCCATGTTGTGTCTGGTGTGAAAGAAAAACCGGATTTTGATGGAATAAAGGATATTTGTTTTGATTTTTCTCTTTCATCGACTTGACAGTTATAATCAATCTCTTCCGTTGTATATAATCCCTCAGAATCGGTTTCCATAGATATGAATAAAAATGAAATTTGCACACCGGGAATCCCGTTACCGATATTGTTAAGAACACTTCCTGAAAATTCATACTTTGTAGGGCCTCGATACGATAAGACAATGTCGGGCATTATGACATCACCACCATCAACAACTATATATTCCCGGGCGATTCCTATATCACCACCCCCTGATTGTAATATGTACGTGCCATCTTTTAAACCTTGAAATGTATAAAAGCCATCTTTGTCAGTTGATAAAGAACGGTGTTCCTTCTTATTTTCCTCATTTATGTAAATTCTTGGATTAAATACACCGTTACCATCAGTATCGACGATTCTTCCGGAGATTGAATGTAGCGGTTCACCAGAATTCGTGGCTATAAAGTTAACCTCGGTGAACAGTTCAGTTATATTCACATACGCTGTGTCTGGACTGAACGTGTAATTGTACCCGTTTTTATCCGGTATTACCCTGTATGATTTGTTTCTAATTATGTTGCCACTTGCCCAATAAAATCCGTAACTGTTTGTAGAACCTCTTCCAACACTTTTTTGGTCATGCTGTTGAGGTATTATCTTCACATCAACACCCCAGATAGGATTTTCATCACTGTCCAGAATTTTTCCGACAATTATACTTTCGTCTGCATTTCCAGTAATAAGCCAATAGTAAAAATTATCGACTTCTACATTTGAATCGATTATAATAACTTCCGTGCTCAAAGGGAAATAATATCCTTCTCTTGTGGGTGTTATTGTATACTCACCTGCCGGAAGCCCATCAAATGAGTAAACTCCCATTGAATCAGTCTTCGTTGAATCCTCGACACCTGTCCCTATAATGGTAACGTCAATACCTCTAGAAGAAACTAAACCGGTTGCCTGAAGAACTTTCCCTGATATCGTAAAGGTATCTTCCACGGGACCGACTATGCTCTTATCTTTGTCCTTATCGCAGGAGTAAACAAGCAGTATCGTTATACAAAGTGTAAGAATAGCTACAGAGAATAGCTTGTGCGGAATTGAGATATGGGATTGTCTGTGCATGACTAAGTCTCGTAAGTTAGTAGTATTACTTTACCAGCATCATACTCTTCGCCGCAATCTTATCTCCCATAGTAATCCGTGCAATATACACACCCGATGATACAGGATGTCCGCTGTCGCTTGTCCCGTCCCAGCAGATGGAATGTGCTCCTGCAATAATTGGTTCAGATACAAGCGTCCGCACTTTCTGGCCTGTGATGTTGTAGATAGAGAGGTCTACTGTCGATTCGCTCGTAAGGGAGAATTCTATGGTTGTTTCAGGATTGAACGGATTGGGATAGTTCTGCAATATCTCAAATTCCACTGGTTTTTCTTCTGCTACAAAAATATTGTCATATGGCGGCACTTCTCCCTGATTGTAAACTGACTCTTTCTGCGCAGTGTAATTGATGTTTAAATGGGGCGTATCAATTCGCAGGCCAGTATCACCGAAGTTGCCGTTATTATATTTAGAGTCCATGATAGCTGACAAGGCTCCAGTGGTAAGGAGTGTACGCTCTACTGGATATGAAGGTTCACCGTTGATAATCAATTCTTCTATATGATAAGCAAGACCACTGAAATGGTTGTAATAAACTGGTTGAAGCCAGAACGCAGTAGAGACAGGTGTTTCGGTTCCACTTACTTTTGCTGCAAAACCGAAATACCGATTTATCAGGTCATTACTTAGCAAAACTACAGCCTCAAGACCGCTTTTGTACTCTAACAAATAGAGTGCCGGATTCCGAATTTCTCTAATAGAACCTTGGGTACGATCCGGAATCCCTGCCATGGCTTCCTCGAGTAGTTCTTCCGCCCATTGGTTTTCATCGAGCCATTGCCAGACAGGTTCATCCGAGAAGTATTGGACTGTTTTAATCCCTGTTTCACCCCCTTCTCTGCGCTCTACCATGCACTGTAGAGCTTCAAGTGCATGAATACCATAAGATTCTCCTCCATTGTTTAAAGTTAATACAGCTTTTTCAATCGGTGTTCCCTTTTCTATTTCCATTGGTGGACGCCGAAAAGTTACCGGTAATGAGGAACCAGCCATAAGGGGAAAACCAAGTTCAATTGACTGGTCATACATCCACTTTGCCTTGTCCCATTCATATGAAAGATGTTTATCGGTGAATACAGGAACGGACTTACCTGTTTCTCGGAACACATCCATAACGTCTTTGTAAAATTCGTAGCGGGGATAGAGCATTTGTCCTTTTTCATTCAGAGGATAGTCTCCAGCCTCAACAATGAGCAACACTCCGTCCACGGCTAAGTCATCGCCTCCCATCAAAAGTGTTTCCCGTATAGTCGGATAGATGGTAAAACCGTGTTTATCGGCAAGACCACGGCTCAAATCGTCACTTCTAACTTGGTCAACGTACATTGATATTACTTGAACTCGGGGAGGACGATTCTCGCCATAATAGCCATATCCTTCAAGTATCCTTCCTGCGATTACATCTGCATGGGATTGAGTCATATAGATACTTGTGATAACTGCAATATGTTTTTTGTCCGGATCGAGGTAGGGAGTGTTTCCGTAGGGGAGATCATCAGGTATATTATTATTTGGGATATCAACTATAATTTTCAGCTGGAAGACTTTTCCGTTGTCAGTTCCGATCCATGCGATATAATCATCCACAGCCTTTATGGTATAGATACGATTAACAGATTCATCATTTAGTGTGAATGTCTGAAAAGTTGGAAAAAATTGATAGTTTACTTTTTTGTCGCGCATACATATCCATAACGAGAAGTTTGATGTAATATCTATTGAATCATCATAATACCGAGAAAAATAATGTTCGCGATGGGTCCATAATTTTTCATTTTCATTGTAGGAAAATATTCCTTCAACAGTCTTTACAAATGGAATACTCCCAATAAAAACAATTGTGTTAACCTTAGTATTAGTAAATCCGTCATCCTTGTCGAATGTTGTCCATGATTCACCATCAAACCTGCATATTCCGGCACTGTTAGTTCCTATCCATACAATGCCTTCCTGATTTATACCTATCGCGCTAACATTATTGCTTGGCAGTCCGTCATCTGTAGTTAACGTAATCCATGATTCACCATCATACCGTGATACACCGTATCCCTGTGTTCCTGCCCAAACCGTACCATCAGGACTTACATCTATAGCTGAAATGCTGTTATCTGCAAGTCCCTCATCAGTGGTAAATGTCGTCCAGATCTCACCATCGAATCGTGATATACCGCCGCCATCCGTA
>JABHYP010000729.1 GCA_018656855.1 Candidatus Latescibacterota bacterium
ATGTACACGGCATTTTTTGTCCGCCTGCCGGTAATTTTTTTGAGCCTCGGAGTAAGCATAGCCGCATATATCACAAGCTATGACCTTTTCGGTTCCCATGAGCGTGCCGCAGCCACAGCAGTTCTAATGAATATAATCCCGGTTTTTTTTATTGGCGGTATCATGGCAATAACCGATATACCTCTTACTTTCTTCTGGATACTTTCCGCTCTGTTCCTGATCAGGCTGATAAAAACAAAAAATCCCGTTTATTTTTACCTCCTCGCACTCTCATTGGCCGGCGCTCTTTACAGCAAATATACCACGATGTTTCTTATATTCGGTGTCGTACTGTTCTTTGTGCTTTCACCAAACCGGTGCACATGGCTTAAAAATCCCCATCTCTGGTTTTCCGCACTTTTTGCCTTCCTCCTGTTAACTCCAATGATCTGGTGGAACTATCACCATGACTGGATTTCATACAGATTTCTGGTAAACCGCGGCGCTATCCCACAATCATTCTCGCTCACAAAGCTTCTCGATTACTTCTTTTCCTATCACGGAGCCCAGTTTCTTCTTCTTTCTCCTTTGATATACATTGCTGTAATCCTTACGCTGTTAAGAGTAGCAAAACGATGGTTAAGTGAAAGAGACGACGGCGTGCTTGCCTGTCTGGCGCTCAGTGTCCCGGCACTTTTGTATTTCTCGTATTTAAGCTTCCGTACCAGAACCCATCCCAACTGGAGTCTTCCAGGATATCCTACCGCTATAATTTTGATGGTGGAAGATGTAGGCAGCCGTCTCGGTGAAAGGGCAAAACTTTTTATCTATCGCCCGGGTTATGTAAAATGGGCTGCGGGAACCGCGCTAACATTATGTTTGCTCATTTCTATACACGCAGTTGTTGGACTTACCCCTGCATCTATGCTCGAAAAAGACCGGCTTCAAAGAGAACTTCGCGGATGGCCGGAACTCGGACGGAAAATTAGTGAACTGGGCAAATCCGGACAGGTGATCATGGCTACACGATACCAGGTCGCCTCGGAACTGGAGTTTTACCATCCTGAACATCCGCGTGTTTATTGTATGAACGCCTTCGGACGCGGCAACCAGTACGACTTCATTAACGATTACCAGGCGCTCGGCGGCAAAGACGTTCTGCTGGTTACAGAAAAAGGCATACCCGGCCGGCTGGCTGAAAAATTTCACCATGTTGAGCCACCGATAAAATTTGAGGTCGTATACAGGGGCGCGGTTCTCAGAACTTTTCTGATTTATAAATGTGCTCACTTTGACAATTCGCGGGGAATATCGCTTGAAGAAAGTAAAAAGATTATGTAACAGATAAACAATTTACATTCTATGAATTATGGTTTGTAGTTTATCTTTGCGGTTAATACTCTTTTTGAATAACCCCGATTAAGTCTTTGTACCGGGAATAAATAATACTCACTAAGGGAGTATAATATGAGAGCGATCAGCTTAAACTTCTATGTGATTATTTGCTGCGCAGTATTAACATCATTTACGGCTGCTGCACAAACTGTTGAAGCACAGAACTACAGTTCGCTCGTCTATCCCGGCATTGATGGAAAACTGGTTTATTTACCCGACGAGAAAGGCAATATCATCCCTGATTTTTCGCACGCTGGTTACAAAAACAGCGGAGTGAGTATACCTTTTGTACCGGTAAAAGAAATCCTGTGGCCGGTTGAGGGCGATGACTCGCCGAACATCCAGTCAGCAATTGACCGTGTCTCCAACCTTCCATCCGACGAATATGGTTTCCGCGGAGCGGTGTTACTGAAAATGGGATACTATGAGCTTGCTTCTCCGCTTCGAATATCGGCAAGCGGTGTAGTGCTGCGGGGTGAAGGCCAGGGTGAAACGGGGACGATTCTGATTGGCCTTGGACGGTTTGACGGGGGATATGATAATCGGCAAACAGCCAATCTCATTGTCATCAGCGGCGAAACATGCTGGGACGAAGTGAAGGGATCGTCCCAACGTATTATTGATGACTATATTCCGGTGGGAGCGCACAGTTTCCGGGTGGAAAACACAAAAGCTTTCCGTGTAGGTGATATG
>JABHYP010000730.1 GCA_018656855.1 Candidatus Latescibacterota bacterium
ATTATGAATGCTCATCTCGATATTGTCCCGGCTGAAGGATGGCCTGAAGCGTATGAGCCGAAACGCGATGGAGATGTGATTATCGGGCGCGGAGCGTGTGATGACAAGGGCGGAATTGTTGCCGGTTATCTTGCGATGAAGGCGCTTCTGGACTGCGGAATTAAAACAGCCGGGCGTTTGAGCCTTCACCATGTTATTGACGAGGAAACCGGCGGGAACGGGACTCTTTCGCTTTTGTATGACGGTTATACCGCCGATGCTGCTGTTGTTGCGGAGTGCACGGAGAACGTGATCTGTCCCTCCAACAGGGGGGCATTGTGGTTTCAGTTGACTACAACCGGCATTTCCACACACATGGGTGAAATTGATAACGGTATTTCCGCTATAGAAAAAGCTAACCAGGCAATAGACATATTGAAAGAGTATGAACGGTACTTAATCGAAAATTTTATGGATCATCCCTATTACCGTGACCTGAAACACCGTCCCATCCAGCTTTGTATAGGTATGATAAGGGCCGGCGAATGGCCGAGCATGGTTCCCGACAGATGCGATGTCGAGGGAGGGATAGGTTTCTTACCGAACAAAAACATAGACGATGTCAAAAAAGAGTTGAGAGAGTGGATTTATGATAGGGGCGATGACTGGCTTCGCAAGCATTTTGAACTGCGTTACGATAAACTCCATAATGACGCTTTTGAAATTCCGCCCGACCATCCGTTTGTTGACTGTATGTGTTCAGCAGCGCGCGAGGCCGGTGTTCCTGACCGTGTACAGGGCTGGACGGTTTCCTGCGACGCCCGTCTTTTTCCGAGAGTGGCGCAAATGCCGGTCATAACGCTTGGTCCCGGGAAGCTTGTGCATGCACACTCGGTAAACGAGCAGGCAGCGTTGTCTGAAATTGTGAAGACGGCTGAAATTTATGCTTTTACCGCTATGGAATGGTGCGGTGTGGAAGGAATGGCCGAAAACAGATAATTGGGGGAACATGCTGATAAGCAAGATCGGTTTTTTTATTATGCACTTTTATTTCAAAAAATTCCCCTTTCTTGTTTATCGTCTTCAGGAATAGTGTCGACAAGGGTTTTGGCCTCCTGAACTTCCTCCTTGGAAATCATATATTTCTGAAATCCCTGCATTTTAATATTATCAGCGGCGATACGTTCGGACAGGGTTTTTATCACTTTCGACATAATCCTGACACCGAAATCGGGATCCTTGCTAATAAAAATATTCAGAGAGCCTTTATTTAAGGAAAAAAGCGCCGATTTCTGGGTAGCAATAACTGTCGCTGACCTTGTCTCACCGGTAAAAACACCCATCTCGCCGATTGAACTCACCGGATCAATGGTTGCTACGGGAACATCGGAACTTCTAATATTTACCTGAAGCTTTCCCGAAAGAAGTATGTACATAGAGTCTGAAGCCGCACCCTCTTTACACAGGATTTCTCCTGCTTCAAGCGTCACCTTTGAACATAGTAGAAGGATTTTCCTGAGAGTTGATGTTGGAAAATCAGAAAAGAGAGGAATTTTCTTCAGAAACACCACTAATCGTACTTTTTGTTCAGCTCTAAGTCTTTCCTCGGCATCACTAGACATTTTTCATTCCTCAATTATTAAAATAAATCACCTAAATTAATTATATGTTCATCGTTTTAAAATTATTATCTTTCAATTGAAAAATATAAAGTATAATATAAGCAGTCAGATAAAAAGCGTCAAGAGTCAGAAGAAAAAAATAATAAATGTGTTATGTTAGCAGGATATATTTTTACATCCTGACTTCTGTCTGCTGAATTACGTCGTTTCAGATAAATTGACAAAGCGCCATTTTTCTATACTATAATATATATTTGTTCAAAATAAAATAATAAAAATAATTCCCATAAAAAAATATTTAAGAGTGCAAGATAAAATGCCATATATTATAATAATAAAAAACCTAAAAAATCCATACCAAAAAAATGAACCATTATTTTATACAAGAGTATATTATTTAAGACATTAATTCTGTTATGTATTGTAACCTGGCCTGCCGGGGAAACATGGATAATCCGGATATTCCTGTCCCCCGTGTTTTAGGAATGCTTGAACGTGTTTGAACAAGCCTGACAGAGATTTGCCATGAAAGCACTCATACTAACGTTTCTCCTCCAATTGCTGCATACATATCCCGCCGCCGGGGCTTCTGGCCCGGCCAGCACGCTTGACAGAGCCGGTAATCTGCTGGAAACAGGCAAACCGGACAGCGCAGCGGTTCTACTTTACGATATGGTAAATACCAAAGAAGAAAAGAATGATCGTGTCCGGGCGCTGTACTACCTCGCAAAGTCCATGGAGCAGCTGGGACGCCTCGATGAAAAAATGAACTATCTTAAAATGGCTTATGAGGCAGGCCGGGAAGCTGGATTTGCCGATAAAGTCAGGTTTTTATACGCTCAGATGCTTCTCGAAACGGGCAGTCTTGATGACTGCATAGATATCACCGGAGAATTCAGGGGAAACTACACCGACTCACCGCTTTTGCCGGATATACTTTATATCGCCGGGAATGCTCATCTCCTGAAAGGTGAGTATCAGCGGGCTTTTAACATATTTAATGAAATTTCAAAGAATCATAAGCAGTCTCAGGCCGCAGCCGAATCAATCATGAAAGAGGGAGTATGCCTTTATCACCTTGACTTTATCTCCGGAGCCATTGAACAGTTTGAGCAGTATCTCGCGGAGGTCCCTGAAGGGAAAAATACTGAAGACGTACTGTATTATTCAGGTCTTTCGTACGAGCGAAGCCGGCAACTGCTGCTTGCAGCAGAAAAATTTAACAGGCTCATTCTGAGGTGCACATCCTATCCAGACATTATGGATATATACTTCAGACTCGGAAAAAACTATTTTGCCACCAACATGTTTGCGGAATCGGAAAATTCGTTTGAAAACTATATTTTCAACACCGATGTAACAAATATAAACCGTGATGAGGCTCTTTATTACCTTGAACGTATTAAGTTTAAAACGGGGAAATATTATTCTGTTGCGGATATAGGGGAAAATTTCATAACACAATCTCCCGGGAGTTCTCTTACACCGAAAATCATTTTTGATCTTGCAATGTACTACAGAGCAATGGGAAAAACTGGTGACGCTGTTGAAAAATACCTTATTCTTCTGAATAATCCATTATATTCCGCCTATGCTGATACATCGGCATTTTTGATAGCCGATACCTATGCGTCAATCGACGAAAAAGACAAAGCGCACACATTTCTCAGACAAACCGCACATGAAGCCGGCAATCCGGAAAGAGTGCAGAAAATGTTCATGAAACTCGGCTCTCTTGCTGAAGGATGGGAGTTATATGATGCGGCTATAGCGTGGTATGACAGTTCTCTTGCGGTCGACAGTTCCCCGGAACTTTCATTTCAGGCGCTTTACGGTATCGGGAGAACCTTTAAAACACTGAACCGCTGGTATGAAGCGTCGAGAACTTTCGAAAGAATTATTAACGAATATCCGGATCACCCTGAAAAAATTGAAATATATATGGCTCTCGGTGATATTTACTATCTTCAGGGGCAATTAAATGATGCGATAAGCGTTACCGAAAAAGCGATTAAGTTAGCTGATGAATCCGGGAAAACAGATATTCTCCTGCGCCTTGCGGAACTGCATGAGGGAGTTGACGAAGACCGCGCCCTGCATCTGTATTCACTTATTTACAATGACTCCCGGAATTCTTCAGAGCTGCGAACACAAGCCCTTTTACAATTTGGCAAGCTCTCATTTAATAAGGGCGATAACGAATCGGCATTGAACGCTTATGCTAAAGTAATTAACGGTGATGCCGATTCAATATCGGTTTTAAAAGCAACGCGCGGAATATCAGGTATTCACGAGAGCATGAACGACTCATTAAAAACGCTGCCTCGGGAGTGAGAACTACTTTTAAAGGCAGCGCGAAAAAAGGAAACGAAGTTAACAACAAGCTTTCAAGTATTTACTTGCCGCGCCATGCGGGAAGCTGACAGTATCACTGATAAGAAAGGAACACCAATGACCCGGAAATTCACTGTCCGCACAAAAAGCCGCTCGCATTTTGTCGATATAACCGAAGATATACAAAAAGCCCTGGAATCCTCCGGTACTAACAACGGGGTTTGCCATGTTTTTGTTACCCATACCACAGCCGGAGTAACAATTAATGAAAACGCGGACCCGGATGTTAAAGCGGATATTATAAACTCTCTGGATGATATTGTCCCCTGGGTAAGCAGGTACAGGCATTTTGAGGGAAACTCAGCCGCTCATATTAAAGCATCGCTTATGGGATTTTCCGTGTCAGTCCCTGTTGAAAACGGGAAACTCGTTCTGGGAACCTGGCAGTGTATATATTTCTGTGAATTTGACGGCCCGCGTTCACGCAATGTTATTGTCACATTAACAGGCAGTAAATGAAGGTGCTTAAATATATTTCCCCCCTTATTTTCTTTGTGGCGTCTAATTTTTTCCCGGCCGAGGTTCTGAGCGGGGAAAACTATGATAAAACGCTTATATTCAAAGGGTTTGCCCTCGTCGATTCACTTGAATACAGCGCTGAAACAATCAAATATAAATACGAAGAACGTAAAATAATATTCACTGGCAATGCAACCGTTTCTTATCTAGGTAACATATTGAAAAGCCATGAAATAACCTATTATCAGGATTATTTCTACATGTTTGCTGTGGGGAGGGAGGATTCATCAGGAGTTCTTGTGGACACTCCCGTTTTCGTGGATTCATCCGGCGAAGAGCTGAAAGGGGAAGTGATCAAGTATAATATCGAGACACAGAAAGGATATGTGTCAAGAGGAAGAACGCAATATGAAAATGGATACATGTCGGCTGAGAAAATAAAACGCGCAGCTAATGACACGCTCTTTATCGCAAACGGCACTTATACTACGTGCGATTTAAATGAACTTCCCCACTATTATTTCAGCGGTAAAAAGATGAAGTTCATTGTCAATGATAAGATTATCATAAAACCGATCGTGGCATATATCCATGATATACCGGTGTTCTGGTTTCCGTTTTACGTATTCCCTATTAAAAAGGGACGGCAGTCGGGCTTTTTAATCCCCCAGTACGGTTCTTCGAGGCGGGACGGCAGGTACCTCTCAAATATCGGATATTATCTTGCCATGTCGGATTATACTGACTACAAAGTAGCGGGTACGTTGAGGGAACGAAACGGATGGGTTGCAAAAAACTGGTTTAATTACAACAAGAAGTATAAGATGTCCGGATCGATTTTCGGGTCTGTCGAGCATCGAACGCTGCGCGGGAACGATACCAGGCAGTGGAAGCTGCGCGCCGCACACAGGCAAACGGTATCGCCGACCATGTCGATCAGCGGCAGCGGAAGATTTGAAAGCAGCACATATTCGCAATACAACTCACAAAACCTTTATGAACGGCTCAACAGGGATATGCGGTCAACACTCACCGCCACAAAACGCTGGAAAGAAAGCGGCAACAGCATAATTACGAATATGGGTTATAGTAAAAATCTTGATAGTGAGTCAACCGAAACAACTCTTCCAAATATTTCTTTTCGTAAATCACGGAAACTTCTGTTTGATCCCGGCATACAAAAAAAATCGGCGCGTAAATATACAAAGCTGAGTACCGCACCGGAAAAAAGCAGTTGGTATAATAATATTTATTATAATTTTGACGCTCGATTTAATAATAAGAACACCAAGCGAGAAGATTCCTCCGATTATCTGCGTCAGTTGAATATGTCATCGAACCTGTCAAGTTCGCATAAACTTATGGGCTGGCTTATAACTGAACCGTCACTGAGGATTAACGAGAGTTTAGCCATTTCAAGCGCAAAGATACGTACAGAGCGTTACAGCCGGCAAGACAACGTTTCGATGGGGATGTCTCTCAATACGACAATGTATGGAATGTTTCAGCCTCGTATAGGCAGACTTACCGCCCTGCGCCACGTTGTTAAACCTTCTATCAAATATCATTATGGAAAAACACGCAGTTTAACAGGTGAGGACACTGAAACTTTATATAGATTCGATAAAACCGACGAAAAAAATGACCCTTCTAAAAGAATGACAATGAGTCTTCGTAACATTTTTCAGGCAAAAACAGTAAACGGCGACAAGGAAAATAAATTCGATCTTTTTACAGTGAATTTTTCGAGCTCGGTTAATTTTGATAGAGAGAAACGCAAGGTTGCCCCTCTGCAGACGACGCTCGACTTCAGGCCTTTGAAAGTTATCACCACCCGCCTGACAGCCAGCCATGATTTCTATCAAGATGATGACTCGTTTGAGCTTTTCAATCCTTATCTGAACAATCTGAACTTGACCACTAACGTGGGGCTTTCGGGGGGAAGTCTCGGATTTACAAGCATCTCATCGAGAGGTAATGTCAATGCGAGCCTCGGCCGGGATGATTTTGATATGGGAATGAACAGAATTGACAGCGGACGTGAGGAACTTTCAACCCCTTCATCAATGCCGTTTAGATTGAGCTTTTCACACATGTACGGGATAAGAAGACGCAGCCTGGTAGGAAAGGATAAATATACGAAAACCCATAACATCAAGCCGAACATCACATTTTCGCCATCACGAAATTTTTCCATGCGCTACTATTGTTATTATGACATTGAAAAGAAAAACCTGGTCGACCATCGAATAAGCATCAGCCGTGACCTGCATTGCTGGGAAGCGAAAATATCCTGGATACCCTCGGGGAGACGCGAAGGATTTTATTGCATAGTGAACATAAAGGAACTTCCTGATGTAAAAATTGAAAGAAGAAGAGGCGCTTCGGGTATCGGTTATTGATTTTTCAAAAAAAAACACCGTTTACAGGCATTTTGCGTGATTTTTTACTTGACATCTTTCTCTGTTGAAATTATTGTAGATAACAATTGGGTTTTCTTTTTTTTTTTAATAAGGAGGTGAAGTATGACTAAAGAGGAATTAATTGCAAAAGCTGCTCAGGAAGCAGGTATCACAAAGACTCAGGCATCA
>JABHYP010000731.1 GCA_018656855.1 Candidatus Latescibacterota bacterium
CGGCGATGCGGCCTGTTTCAGCTTCTATGCTACAAAAAATATCACCTGCGGCGAGGGCGGAGCAGTGGCCACAAACGATGACAAACTTGCGGACATGATCAGTATGCTGCGTCTTCACGGGCTCGACAGGGATGCCGCCAATCGCTACAATCACTACAAACACTGGGACATGATTGAACTTGGATACAAGTTTAATATGTGTGATATACAGGCAGCCATACTCCTTCCGCAGCTTGATACAATCGAAACCTGCCACAAGAAGCGTAAAGCTGTTTATAATGAGTATATCAAGTTGCTAAAGGACGCATCCCTTCCCATCACTTGGCCGGGAATTGCCCCGCATACTGAACACGCCTACCACCTGTTTGTCATCAGAGTAGAGAGTAGGTTACGAGACAGACTCATTGCATTTTTCCAGGAAAAAGAAATCGGCATCGCAGTCAATTACCGCGCTGCTCACCTGAATTCATACTACAGAAAACATCTTGGAACTATGCCAGGCCAGTGTCCTCACGCAGAAAAAATGGGGGACGAAGTGATAAGCCTGCCGTTTTATCCGGATATTGAAAAGAAAAGCATAGAACAGGTAATATCTGCTATAACGCAATTTTTTACAGAGGAAGGTTCATGACTACTATATTTGTTACAGGAGGAGCGGGTTTCATCGGAAGTAATTTCTGCCGCTATATCTATAAAAATCGCCCCAACTTGAATATTATTATCCTGGACGCACTGACGTATGCCGGAAACATTGAGAATATAAAAGATATCATTCTGGACAAAGAAAGAGTCCAATTCTGGCAGGGCGATGTGAATGATGTGGAACTTGTTCATGATCTCACGAGCATCAGCGATTTTGTCGTCCACTTTGCAGCAGAAACTCATGTTGCGCGCTCCCTGTACGCTAACCGTGTGTTCTTCCATACAGATATAATGGGAACCCAAAGCATTTGCAGTGCGGTTCAAAAGTTCAAAAATCGTGTGAGGCGATTTATACACATTTCCACCAGCGAAGTGTACGGCACTTCTCTTACCGAACCCATGGATGAAGAACACCCGCTGAATCCCACGTCACCTTATGCCGGAGCAAAAGCAGGCGCTGACCGCACCGTGTGTTCCTATTGCAAAGCATATAATATTCCCGCTGTAACCGTGAGGCCATTCAACCAGTACGGACCCAATCAGCATCTTGAAAAGGTTGTTCCCCGGTTCATAACCAATTTAATAAATGATGAACCTTTATCCATCCACGGTGATGGCAGTGCAAGGCGTGACTGGGTCTGGGTCGGCGATACAGTCAAGGGGATCATTGCGCTTCTAGATGCGCCGGAAGAAAGGGTAATTGGCGAGACATTCAACCTCGGGACGGGTATTTCCACTTCGGTTCTCGATCTGGCCGACATCATCGGCGGAATGATGGGTAAATCCGGCAAACTCGACTATATGACAGAGCGGCTGGGGCAGGTGCAGAACCATATATCTTCCACTGAAAAGCTTTATTTAGCAACAGGCTTTAAAGCTGAAACGCCGCTGGTTGAGGGGCTGAAAAAGACTATCGAATGGTACGAGGCACATCGTGAGTGGTGGAAAAACCAGACATGGCTGAAAAAAGTGCCGGTACGAACGGAGAATAATAAAACTCTGTACTGGTAGAAGATAAGGAAAAAGGGATAAGGCAGAAGGGTAAATAATCAATGCTCAATGCTGAAATATGATAAATGACAACGAAACACGGATAATTTTGAATTTTTTTATTGCTCCGCAGATACATTGCCAAATTCTTTTATCTGTGATACACTTTTTCCCTCAAAAATAAAAAGCACACCTCCTATCAACCCCAAAGCAAATGTCTGAAGAATCCAGAAAACACATATTGCCACAGCCATTTCCTCCAACATACCGACAGTACCGAACAGGAACACGAACGACACCTCTCTCACTCCCAAACCGTTAATTGAAACCGGTAACATGCTAATCACCCATATTATTGGCAGCAGTATGAGAAAATTAATAAATGTAGTTGTACTTCCGAGGGAAAGTGCTAACAGGTAAATTGACATGACTCCAATCAACTGGAATAAAAACGAAATAATGAGAATATACCAGAGTGTTGTCGGTGTTTTATTATACTTCATCACATCGCGGAAAAAAGATATTACCGGCTTAAACTTTGTTCTGACAACAACTGGTATCAGGCGGTCAAACAATCGATCGGTTTTTATGTAAAAAAACGCTGCAATAAAAATACAGCATATTCCGAAAGCACCAAAAATTGCTCTGGTAATACTGCTTTCTACTGTATCGAAACCGAGAAAAACAGCCAGCACAACCGATAAAACGGAAAGTAGTACAAGGGCGATAAGGCCGATAAAACTTTCCACGACAATCGAGGTTATCGTCTCCTTCTTTCCTGAGCTTGATGTGTATAAATAATAACCCCTGACAATACCCCGCCCGACGACCGCCGGCAAAAACAGATTGAAGAAATTGCCGATAAAATAATGTTTTGAGAGCGTCATCACAGGGTAATTTAACTTATTATATTTTAAAAG
>JABHYP010000732.1 GCA_018656855.1 Candidatus Latescibacterota bacterium
ATATATGGCGAGTATCTATGGCGGAGCCTTTTCAGCCATACTGATGAACACACCGGGAACACCATCGTCGGTAGGTACTACATTTGACGGGTATCCCATGGCTAAAAAAGGGGAAGGCGAACGGGCCATTCTCACCGCCACCTTTGCCTCGGTTTATGGCGGAGTAATCGGAGTGATATTTCTGCTCTTTCTTTCTCCGCCACTGGCACAAATTGCTCTCAAATTCGGTCCCCCGGAATATTTTTGGATGTCTGTTTTTGGTATTACAATTATTTCTTCCCTTGCATCTAAAAATATCATTAAGGGTTTTATTGGAGGAGCCATAGGCCTTTTAATCAGTACTATCGGAATTGCTCCTATCGGGGGCGATGTGCGTTTCACCGCAGGCTTTCATCAGCTTCAGGGCGGGATTGAACTAATTGTGGCGCTTATTGGTTTCTTCTGTATCCCGGAAGCTCTGACTATGGTCGGTCAGAGGTTAAAAAAATATAATCTGGATGACCCGAAAAAACAACCGGGAATTTTTCTCAAAACCTTTAAAGATGTCATGAAAAAGCAAGTTGATCTATTGAGGTCATCTGTACTCGGAACCATTGTAGGTATACTGCCCGGAGCCGGTGGAAGTGTAGCAAATCTTGTAGCTTATAACGAAGCTGTCAGGGCTTCAAAGACACCTGAAAAATTCGGGACAGGATTCTCCGATGGTGTCATTGCCACAGAGGCTGCCAATAATGCTGTCGTAGGAGGAGGTATGATCCCTCTATTAACGTTGGGAATCCCTGGAGCTCCTCCTGATGCAGTGCTTTATGGTGTCCTCCTGATGCATGGTTTCAGACCCGGCCCGGAATTGTTCGCAGTACATTCTCATGTGGTTTATACATTTATCATCTCTCTCTTAGTTTCAACGGTCTTATTGCTGCCTGTGGGGATCATTGCCGGAAGGACCTTAAGCCGGACTGTGGTTCGTATCCCTATACGGTTTCTTGCGCCTCTCATTATCTTCCTGACTATTATTGGCTCCTATTCCATCCGTAACAATCTGACAGATGTGTATATAATGCTGTCTCTCGGAGCGATAGGTTATATTCTAAAATGTTTCGGTTTTCATCCGGGGCCGCTAACCCTTGGCCTGATCCTTGGCCCCATCGGCGAGACAGGTTTCGTGCAGTCCCTTTTGATGGGTGAGGCGCTGCCTCACAAATGGATGATATTTTTCAGCCGCCCTTTTTCATGGGTGCTTATTTTAATGTCGCTTATGTCGCTGTGCCGGCCTTTTTTTGCCGGGAGATTTGTAAGGAAAGAGAATAAGAGAGGTTTAGAAGAAAATGGCTATTGATCGTATTGCATCATTTGTATTTATGCTGGTGGCGCTTGCTTTTTGGTTGCTAACCAGAGGCTTGAGCTATAACGGTCAAATATTTCCAAGATTGGTTACAATATTCCTTTTTGTTCTGTCAGCAGTTATGTTTGCGCAGACCTTTTTCATAAAACATTCCGAACAAAAACAAACCAGCATGTCCCGTGAAAATTTAAAATATATTATCAGGGCGTTTTTAGTGGTTATACTGTGGGTGAGCTTTTTGAATATCCTGGGTTTTATTGTCACAAGTGTTGTTTGTTTATCTGTACTTACACTTATTCTCGACCTTCAAAAATTCACCTTTAACAGGTTAATTACTACCATCGCGATTTATGCTGTGGTGGTAACTGTTTTCTGGGTAATTTTCCACAAGGTTTTACTTGTTCCATTGCCGGTAGGATACTTTATTTGATTTACGGTTTAAATATTATTTAGCACGTT
This sequence comes from Candidatus Latescibacterota bacterium, assembly GCA_018656855.1. Lineage (GTDB taxonomy): Bacteria > Latescibacterota > Latescibacteria > Latescibacterales > Latescibacteraceae > JABHYP01. The sequence goes on from JABHYP010000732.1 coordinate 1,802, forward strand.
ATGTCCATAACAGTTGTATTCACGAGCCTGCTTATCATATCATGTGGCTTCTTTATCGCGTCCTCTGATACTATCCATCCTTTTTTTCTTCCAGTCATCAATAAGTTTATTTGCCGTGTCACTAAAAAATGATTGCTACCCACAAACTATCCGGCCTCAATTTAATATTACCCTTAATGTTTAAAAATATCGGATAGCTTAACTAACAGAAAATAATATGCTTCCGAACAAAAAGTTATAATAGAATTTATTAAAGAGCAATTATCAATTATTAAAGAAGAATTTGATATACTAAAAGAGGAAGAAAATTATCGGAGGAGCGAAAAAAGAGGCTCAGGGAATATTGAAAAGTTATAAATTAAACTTTTAAATTTTTGATGTTGAAAGATTGAGACTCGGGGATATAATATGCTTCATACTGTATATTATCTTGATACTTCTCATAATTTAATCTTTTATCGTTTGTTGAAACTTGGACAGAGAGCTTTAATGCTTCCTTGTTATTATCATATTCTGAAGCTTCTAAGTTATATGTGTCATTGAGTATGCTAATAAAACCAATCACAAGTTCATGAGTGTTATTTGCCAGTATATTGCAAAGATAATCATTTTCTTCTTTAAATTCATTTTTGATAAAAAGCTTAATATTAATGCTTGTATCTAAATTATAATTTGTACAATTCCTGATGTATACAACAATTTTATCTTTGTAGAAAGTAGTTTTGCGTTCTATCTGTGGAAGTATAGGTAAGTCTATTTGGAAAATATATGGTTCTTTATCAGTCATTATAGAATTCTTTTAATATAAAATTTAAACTCTCTAAGTTAGAGAGAAGGTTAAATTTCATTATTTTTTTAAATGAGGTGTGTTTCAAATAATATCAGTCTGTTCACATTAATAGACTTTGCGTTCAATAATATCTGATTTTTATCATGCAATATTGAAAAACTAAGTAATTACAAGTGTAAAGTCAATTATTATTATGAAACGAGAATTGATAACAAATTTGAATCATAATTATTACGGATTTCGAGGGTTTTTTTGGAGCGAAAGATTATGAGTTTAATTCCAAATTATATCGTCAAAATGAATTTATGTTTATTATTGATTTTGATAATAACCTATATAAACCAATTTTAAAATCCTTTAAAATTATTAATTCGTTTCTGAGGCTTAAAAGGTTTTTAGATTGGAATCAATGTAAACAGAAATAAATTTTTTTACCAATACCAACAGCGATTAGAATTCCCTGGCTGATTATATGCTTGTCTTGTTTGATCTTTTTACATAATGCTTGTGAAATTTTACCGGGTTCAGTATCTTTCTTCTGTGATTTATAGAACATCTCATTATTAAGAATTTCGTATCGAAAATGTAAAAATATAGCTCATAATATTTTTCATAAGTGTTAAAAGAGGAGGTTTTGTATGAGAAGGTCGCTTGTATGTCTGACGGCAGCAATACTACTATTGAGCGGTACACCTGCACTGGCTTTATTCGGCTTTGGTATTCATGGCGGTATAGACAATATCACTGTGGAAAGTTTCGACAGCTCGTTTAAACTTGGCGATGGCAATATGGTATCACTTAAACGGGATGAGATTTCCTCGCCGGTCATGTTCGGATGCAATTTCCTTTTTGATGCGCTTCCCATAATTGATTTTGAAGTAAGCGCTGACGCATGTTTGCAAGACTATAGTTTAAGTTATACCACACCTCTCAAAACTGAACAACTGGATGCAACATTCGGCCGTGTCGGTTTATACGGTACTGTCAGGAAAAATCTCATTTCATTCCCGCCTTTGATGAATGTCTTATCACTTTATACGGGAGCGGGAGTTGGCCTTCACCTAATAACACCTGTAGTTGGAAAAAACCTCATTCAAGAGGAATTAAAAACGATGGGCGAGCCGCTTAAACCCGATGATATTGCCGGAAAACTTACTAGAGTTGGTGGTCACATTCTGCTCGGCGCACAGTTCAAGCCGATTTTGATTCCGTTGATGGTAAAAGCGGATGCCAAATACACACTCCTTGGCGATGGAGATTATGAAGAACCTGGGAGTTTCCTCTCTGTTTACGTTTCGCTCGGGATGAAGTTTTAAAAACGGATTTTAAATAAGTTTATTACCATAGAGAACGCGTAGAACGCAAAGGAAAACAATAATCATAATAACAAAGATTTATGTTGTTTTATCTTAGTTTACAATTTTTTAACTCCGAATATTATCTGTATTTTATGAATGGCTATAGTTAAGTAATAGTCGACATATCATTAAATCATTTCAAAAAGGTTAATTATGTCATTTGAGAATCTTAAAACACTATTTAATCCAAAAACAGTCGCAGTAATTGGCGCAACAAATAAAAAAGGTACTGTAGGATATGATTTAATGAAAAACCTTACAGGCTCAGGTTACGAGGGCATCATCTTTCCTGTAAATCCTAACCGTACAAGCGTTTATGGAATTAAAACCTATCCCTCTATTCAAAAGACACCTGACAAAATAGACCTTGCGATTATAGCAACTCCGGCAAAAACTGTTCCTGATCTGGTTGAGCAGTGTGGAAAAGCCGGTGTTAAGGGCATTGTTATAATTTCTGCGGGTTTTAGCGAGATAGGGAAGCATGGAAAAGCATTGGTTGATAGAATATTGCAGCTTTCGAAAAAATATGATATGAGAATCATCGGCCCCAACTGTCTTGGCTTCATCAATCCCTCAATTTCTCTTAACGCCAGTTTTGCAAATAAGATGGCTTTACCCGGAAAGATAGCTTTCATATCCCAAAGCGGGGCGCTATGCACCTCTATACTTGACTGGTCCGTAAAGACGAATGTCGGCTTCAGCCATTTCGTTTCAATTGGTTCGATGATTGATGTAAGTTTTGATGATTTAATAGATTATTTTGGCCGGGACGCTGAAACGCAGAGCATAGTTATTTACATGGAGTCACTGACAAAAACGAGAAGATTTTTAAGTGCTGCAAGAGCATTTTCGCGAACAAAGCCGATTATCCTTCTCAAAACCGGAAAAAGCATAGAAGGCGCAAAAGCAGCGATGTCTCACACCGGAAGTATTGCCGGTAATGATGCTGTTTTCGATGCGGCCTTTAAAAGAGCGGGTATCATCAGGGTTGATACCATTGGAGAACTTTTTGACTGCGCCAAGACGTTATCGATGCAGAAAAGGCCAACTGGCAAGAGACTTGCAGTGGTTACCAATGCAGGCGGACCAGGTGTTATAGTCACCGATACATTAATCGATGTCGGCGGAGAACTTGCCGATTTGTCGGCAGATACAGTTAATAAACTAAATGAAATTCTCCCACCAGCATGGAGCAGGGGAAATCCTGTTGATGTTCTTGGGGATGCTCCTCCGGAACGATACAGTAATGCAGTTCAGTTGTGTCTTGACGATCCAAACACAGATGGTGTGCTGGTTATTCTGACACCACAATCCATGACTGATTCTGCAAAGGTTGCGGAAGAAATAGTAGCCCTTCCCAATCGGCACAAAAAGACTTTACTTGCATCATGGATGGGTGAGGATGATGTGAGGGTTGGTGAAGATATTCTGGAAAAAAATAAAATTCCCTGTTTCGCTATACCTGAGGATGCTGTAAAAAGTTTTATAAATATGTATAATTATTCAAAAAATCTTGAGCTTTTATATGAAACACCGCCGTCAATACCAGATGTTTTTACACCCACAAAAACAAATAGTAAAAAACTCATCAAAAAAGTTGTAAAAGATAACAGATTTGTAATGACTGAGTATGAGGCAAAACAATTTCTCTCATATTATGATATTCCCGTTACAAAAAATGCTGTTGCAAAAACCTCAAAAGAAGCGGGAATTCTTGCCGGAGAAATTGGATTTCCGGTGGCAATGAAAATACTATCGCCGGACATTCTTCATAAGACCGATGTAAACGGAGTAAAACTGAATATCATGTCGCAGGAAGATGCGAGAAAAGCATTTGATGAAATTGTTATAAGCTCAAAGAATCATAATCCTGAAGCGGATATTCATGGCGTTCTCATTGAACAGATGGTTTCGAAAAAATATGAACTTATTATCGGATGTAAAAAAGATCCGCACTTTGGTCCAGCCATAGTTTTCGGTATGGGCGGTGTCGCGGTGGATATTTTTAAGGATACCACTGTGGGACTACCGCCTCTAAATATGGCTCTTGCGAAGAGGATGATAGAAGAGACAAAAATCTATAATCTTCTCAAGGGATACAGGGGAATGAAGGGAGTGGACTTAAAATCTATTCAATTTTTGTTATGCAAGTTTGCCTATCTGCTTTCTGATTTTCCTGAAATTAAGGAAATTGACATTAATCCGTTTGGTATTGATGAAAACGGGGGAATTGTTCTTGATGCAAAAGTGGTACTTGATGAAGATATAATCGGGAAAAAGATAGCGCCTTATTCTCACATGGTTATTTCTCCCTATCCGGAAGAGTACATCTCTGTTTTCAGGATGAAAAACGGTGTTGACGCTTTATTGAGGCCGATAATGCCGGAGGATGAATTTCTTGAAGAAGAGATGTTTTCAAAATTTTCAGAAAGAACCCAGAGATTCAGATTTTTCCAATTGATTAAGAACATTACACACGAACAACTTATCAGTTATACTCAAATAGATTATGCAAGAGAAATTGCTATAATCGCCGAGGTTAAGGAAAAGCGCAAAAAGAAGATGGCCGGTGTTGTCAGATTAATTGCAGATCCATATAATGAAACCGCTGAATTTGCGATAGTTGTTGCCGATCCCTGGCATAATCTGGGCTTGGGGAATAAATTTACAGATTATATTCTGGAGATTGCAAAGAAAAGGAGAATCAGGAAAGTATGTGCAAATGTCTTACATAACAACCATATTATGCTTCATATGTTCAGAAAAAGGGGATTTACCATTACCAAAAATGAAGAAGAGTGCTATGCAGAATTAAAGCTTAGATGAAATAATTATTTGATAAATACATGATTTAAATTACAATAAAACAGCGCTTTTATTAAATGCGTCAAAAACAGTTTGTATGTTTTTTCTATATGATTTCTTCCATGATCAATTAAATGCATATAATTTACACCAGAAGGACATGTGGTCATACAGCTATAACAAGATAGACATCTATCAATATGCTTTACAACTTTAGCAGTCGGTTTTTTATCATTTTCTAACATGTCTTGAATAAGATAAATTCTACCTCTTGGTCCATCCAGCTCATCTCCCAATAATTGATGAGTAGGGCATGTTGCATTACACATTCCACAGTGAACACATTTTTTAAATATTTTTTCTGTGGACTGATTATCTTTGTTTTGTAACTGTTTTTCACTAAAGTTTGTTTGCATTAAATTCCTCTATACATTTTTCCAGGATTAAAAATTCTTTTTGGATCAAAGCTTTTTTTTATTTTTTCAGAAATTAAAAGCCTTGTCTCGTCAATTGTAAATGTTGTTTCCTCATAATCAAATTCATTAGATTTTTTAACAATTGTTAGATATCCACCAAGCTCTATAATTAATTTTTTTATTTCTGCAATCTTTGAATTTTTATTAGAGTGCACTTCAATCCAATATAAAGATCCACACCAGTCAATATAATATTTAAATTTATTTCCTATTTTTTGAATTAATTCATTACCTTTTGATGGTGGAATAACTGCTCTTAATAGGTTGTTTTTTGTATTTCCAAACAGCTCAAGATTGTTTATTTTTTTCCAAAGAGGCAC
>JABHYP010000733.1 GCA_018656855.1 Candidatus Latescibacterota bacterium
AAAATCCGCATTTTTACCGCGACTTCGATTACCCTATGAAGTCTGCCGCAGATATTGACAGTCTAACTCTACCAGACGCCCGTGACCAGGCCCGCTACAAGGGATTTGAGGACGATGTTAGGTTCTTCAAAGAAGCGGGCTATGCCACCGGCGGCAACCTAAACGGTTTTTTCAGCGGGCCGCATTATTTCTGTCTCGACTACCAGGAGTTTCTGATGTCCCTGCTTCTTGATCCTGTGAATGCCAAAAGACTTATCGATACTGTCGGCGAGTGGAATATGGCCGCTGCGGAGGAAATGCTGTCGCGCGGCATTGAATGCATTGTGCTCTGTGATGATCTCGGATCGTCCGACAACCTTCTCGCCAGTCCCGAACTCTATGAGTCGTGGATACTTCCCTGGCACACAAAGCTCTGCAGGCTTGCCCATGATTTCGGCGCTTATGTCCATCTCCACAGCCACGGCAACATTAACAAAATCCTGCCGCTTGTGCTTTCTGCGGGTGTGGATATGCTCGACCCCTTCGATATCTACGAATCCATGGATATTGTTACGTTCCTGGAGACAAATAAGAATTCAAGAACAATACCTGTCGGCGGCTGTCATAAGTTTTTTTATGAGTGGGAGAGAGACAGGCAGAACGAATACCTGACATCACTGTTTAAGCGGGCGAAAAAAGCAGGCCGGTGGATGTTCATGGATACTGCGGGTGTGCCGGAAAATGTGGATAAGGAAACTTATGATTTTCTGATTGAGAGGCTCGGGGAACTTTCGGAACTAAAATGAGTAAATATATTGTTGTAAGTTTAAATAAAATGTTAAAAATTACTGATAAAATTATCATTCAGGATTGTGACCTTACTTTCACAGCCTCCCGAAGCAGCGGGCCCGGCGGCCAGAATGTAAACAAGGTCAGTACACGGATTACTGTGCTTCTCGATGTGAATAATAGTATTTGTTTTTCTGATAAACAGAAAATGCAGATACTAGAACGGCTTGCTACAAGAACGAATAAAAATGGAGTGTTACGGGTTGTTTCACAGCGATATCGGACTCAAAAAGCAAACCGTGAAGCAGCCATTGAAAGACTTGTGGAATTATTGAGAAATGCATTAAAAAAGCAACCCGTGCGTAGAAAAACAAAGGTACCGGGGAGGATTAAGCGGCATCGGTTAGAGGAAAAAAAGCGACGAAGTATTTTAAAGATAGAGCGGAAGAAGTGTGAAGAATGAAAGAATAATCAGTTGAAAATGTAACGGATTTATTAAAATAGCATATCACAATAAAAGATTATTTTATACTATTACCTTCCTTAAACCGTATGATATTCGAAAGCGTATCACACACCGGTGTCAACACCCCATACAGCCGCCCATGTAACGAGACATATCCGGTTAGAGCTTCTACTTCCGTGCGCTTCCCCATTTCGAGGTCCTGGAGCATCGAGGGGCGGTGATTGTAGGTTGCAGGAATCTGCTTTTCGTAAAAGAACGTCTGATATTCCTCTGCATGGTCCCAGTGTGTTTTTCCACCCATTGCCTCTATAACAGCAAACACCTCGCGAATTGTAATATTCATAATTTCTCGTGTGTCCGGATCGTCACCAAGAGCGCCGTAATGCACGCCGAGAGCCGCGCCCAGCGGATTTAACGCGCAGTTATAGAGAAGTTTAGCAAAGAGATCACGCTTGATAAAAAGCGTAGTGACACAGGGAAGGCCGGCGTTGTTGATAGCTTCGACAATCGGGGGAACAGTAGTAGGGATGGCGCCTTCCTTGAATCCGCCGATATGGATGTCATCAGCGCTGACAGTGATCCTGACAAGGCAGGGGCTTTCGATCTCGAATCCTGTAATAATCCTTGCACCAAGCGAACGCGCTTCCCTGAACCGCCCGATTATAGTTTCCAGATTGCCGCAGCCGTTCTGCATCGAGACGATAGTGAAATTCTGGGAAGAAATTTTTTCCAGTTCGGTAACAGCAGCTCCAGTGTCATAGGATTTTGTGGTAATCAGCACATAATCGTATCTGTTTCGAATGACATCGGTTATATCCGAATACACACCGATATTTTCTGATTCGACCTTGTAATCGCCGAAAATACCGGTCACAGCTAATCCATGAGCACGCAGAGTCTCGGTGAATCTCTCGCGTACTATCAAATCAACATTATGACCATCTGCGGCAAGTATACATCCGACAGCCTGACCGACCGCTCCGGCACCAAAAACAAGTATACGCATAATAAATCCCGTTCTTTACTCAGCACATATAACCGTTAATCTGCTTTTGAATATTAGGTTACGATTTCCGGGGAATCGACATAATACCTCGTTCGGCCATATTGCTGGCATACTGCTCAAGTCCATGCTCCTGAATTGCTGCTATACATTTCGGACGATCGGAACCGAATACTAAAGAAAAGAACTTCGAAATGAGATTATTCAGTTTTTTACAGTCAGTTACGTTTTCAAACAGAGTGCAATCGGCACAACTTGTATATTCATGTTCCATACAGCAGGTTCGCACTTTGCACCAAGTCGCTTTTACGTTGTCGTGACAGCCCTGGCATTTTCCCTTGAGATAAGACTTGCAGGCTGCACAGTAGAGTCCACAGTATGCAATTAATCCCGTATCGGCGCTTATTTCTTTCATATGTGCCCTCCTTTTTCAGGTTGTTGTGGTTAATGTAGAGTGCCTCATGAATTTTTCTCTCCAAGGCAGGCAAGTATCAATCCGATTGTGAAACCATCAACAAGTGTATCCGTATTAATTATAACTATTATTAGCAGAACAAAAACTTTTTGATAGAAATGAATGTATATCATATATTGTATAGTATAATAGTATTAGGCTTGAAATTTCAAGATGAATACTATGAAAAGTACTAAGTACAAAGTTTTTTATTACTACTGTAAAGTAATTACCGTTCAGGTGATAACATTTCACCCTTAGATCAGTGTAAGTAAAGGCCAAAATAATTACAACTGTTATTGTAAATGAATTAAAA
>JABHYP010000734.1 GCA_018656855.1 Candidatus Latescibacterota bacterium
AAAATCCCTCCAGCCCCTTCTCGATCTCGGCGCTGGCAGTCTCAGCCGGCTAAATCCGAATGTCATCGATATTCTGGACAAGCGCGACACATGGGGAAAAACGATAGTATCATCTGTCACCCCGCATTCGGGAAGCACTTATAACCGTCATGTCGCATGGCAGGTCACCGGAAACAAGCAGTACCTCGAAGAATATTACGCCGAACAGATTAAATATCATTCACAGCTTATGTACATGAATACCGATGGGCACCTGTGGACCGACAGGATCAGTAAAAACTCCCAGGAGCTTCAGCGCTCACGACTGGGTGGTGTGGTGAGACGCTCCAAGAGCTATATCTATCCCGGCCATGTTGTAAGCTGGAAGTTTAAAAAGCCCGCCACATATCGTGATGTTGCAATTCTGATGCCGCAGTCCACGGATACGGAATTCAAGCTTATTCTCTTTAATCTCAGCGATATACAGGTAACCGCATGCATGACCGGATGGAATGTCGATCCCGGCAAGTGGGAACTATTACAGGGCATCGACACCGACGGGGACGATAGTATCGATACTGTCACCGACAAACGGATTGTACAATTCGAACGCACTAAATGCCTCGAACTTATCCTTGAACCAAAAGCAACCACTGTTGCTCACATGAAACTCAAAACGAAAGGCACACACTACTATAATCGCCCTGATCTCGGAATAGGCCGTGACGACGTAACGGTGCAGGGCAGCACAATAAGTGTAACTGTGCACAGTCTTGGTTCGGTTGATGCGCCCCAGGGTATTCTTGCACTTCTCGATAAAACCGGAAAGAGGCTTGCAACTGCTTCAGTCCCGTCTCTCAAAGCTCCGCTTGACCTCGTGCCGAAGACTGCCGAGGTAATATTAGAGGCTCCAAGGGGAATTGATTTGAACGGGTGCACTGTCTATATTGATCCTGAGATGAAAATCGAGGAAATCACGGTGGTTAATAACAGGGTGGTTATATTGTTATAAATAATATTGCAGGAAATAAAGATATCAGTAGTCAAATACTGTAAAAGGAATTATGTTAGAGCCGGAAAAATGAAAACGGAACAAAGAAAAGAAGTTAATCGTATAATAAAAGGGAAATATCTCTGGTTTTTTATGGCTTGTAGAGTACCCTCCTCTATTGAAAACGGCAAAATATTGAATCAACGACTTGCAGTTGTAATTGTTATAAGCCTCATGGTCATTGCTGCTCTTTCCTGCGGTAAGGACAATGCCGACAATCCCTTAGGTCCGGAAGAAAGCACCTACACAGTATCCGGCAAGGTTATCGATGATTCCGGTTTTGCTGCCGACAGTGTGACTGTTCACATTGCCGGCAGTAATGTCAATGAAACAATCCGCACCGACTTTAATGGAATTTATTCTTTTTCCGGTATCCCTGATGGAGAATATACGATTACCCCCTCAAAAGCGGGGTACATTTTCGGCCCTCAAAAGAGAAAAGTGAACATTAGCGGCAATAATAATGATGTAGAAGAGTTTATCGGCGCTCTCATTGATGAAAACCAGTACAGCATTGTCGGTAGGATTGTCGACACTTCCAACATACCTGTAAATACTTTTATTGCTAATATTATAGTACTCGATGACTCAACAAATGAGAGCAGCAATACATTCTTGAGAAATATCAATTCCAATGGTTTTTTCTACTTTTCCGAAGCCGCCAAAAATAAAAGATACCTCATATATCTTAAAGAAAATAGTATTTACAGCTTCAGCCCCGACTCCTGTTACGTGACCATACAAGATAATGTCACAGTATGCGATTTTACACTCTCATATTCTGGCCCTCAACGTCATACTCTTTCCGGAAGAGTTCTTGATAAAGACGGGAATGTTTTTTTTGGCCAGGAGGTTAGAATCGTATGGCTTGAAAAATGGATATATTACTCAACGCAGACAGATTCTTATGGCTTTTACTCGTTACAGGTGGAAGATGGAACATATTGGATACAATCCCTTAACAGAAATTACAGATTCTCACCGGTGGGAATCACCAGGAAAGTAGACGGAGAAGATATTATTATCCCTGATTTCATTTCCTATTATGTCGGGCCGACATTATATAAATTATTAGGGAGTGTGCTTGATTCTGACGGTAACGCCATTCCCGGTGTTACTATCAAATTTTTAAAATTAGGTGAAACCGAAACCGATTCTGATGGCACGTTTGAATCAAATGAGCTTGATAATCTGCTGGTGAGAGAAAATATAGGAACGACAATTGTTTCTGTCGTACCGGAAAAAAGCGGTTTTGTTTTCTCGCCTGATACTACCTTCGTGACGATGATATGGCAGAAGAAATTACAATACACCGAGATAATTCTTCCGGATATCATCGGAACAGAATATCTCGTTACGGACTATTTCCCTCTTAAAACAGGCGCATACTGGATATTTAAAAGGACAGTCGATGACGGTTCTCCCGCAGAACACACCGTAAGCGTCAGCGGCACCGTGACAGAAAAAGGCTTAACCTATCCGCAGTTAACTCCTGGCTACCCGGCTTTTTTCAGCACATACCGTATTGAAGGCGATAAAGTTTATGCGCTTACCGATGAAGGTAAGGAAGTCATATATCTTAAGTTTGGGATACCGGACAAAACGGAATGGGTAATAGATATTATACGTTCTGATACTCCGCATATCGGCATATATCATGGTCTTGAAACTGTGGGTGTCTCCGCGGGAACATTTATAGACTGCCTGCACTTCGAAACGCGTGTCATGCACGGCGAAAACTCGTACGAATCAACAGAGATGTGGTTTGCGCGCGGTGTTGGTCTCGTTAAGGCAGTCAGGGCTCTGGTTACCATCGGCGAAGTGCGGGAAACACAGACAGATGTGCTGAAAGAATATGGTAGTTTGTAGATTCCATATTTCATAGTCCAGGTTTTAGATTGGTAAGTGGTCCATTGTTTGTTGTCATGTTTTAGAATTGTGTATTGAGAATTTAGTATATATTATTCCCCTATTTGCCCTTTGCCTTTTTATTCTCTCACAGTTTGTTACAGCAATATTAAAAAAAACAGAGTTCCGTCCAATTATATTACGTTAAAGTCAAGAAATATTTTTCTATTATATTATAAATAAACAGATTATGACACAACTATTTTATTATCGACTTAAACGTTGAAAAATTCGTATATTTACATTCCCACACTACTATTTGAGTGGATAGCTAAAGCACATTTTATGTTTTTATTAGAATGCTCAAAAACATAAAAATAACATATAGTCGAATATTATTACATTAATTCTTAAAGACTTAACTGAAATTACCGACAGAAAATGCGTAATGACTCCTTGATTTTGATTTCAAAATTACAGCGGCAGGGGAAAATGTGTGGATGTTCAGTATTTTTTACTTTTTTATTGATTTTTTTAAATCATTAATTATATTACTTTTTTAAGAGAACAAAATGAAAGCTTATTCCCGTATACTACGTTATATTCTCCGTTATAAGACTCTGGTAGTTCTTGCAGTGTTCTGTTCGCTCATATATGCGTCAATGAATGGCTTCAGCGCCTATCTTATAGGCCCTTTTATGAAAACCATTTTTTTCCAGAATGAGGTTGTTTCAGGTGATAAAGTGAATCAGCCTCAGGATTTGAAGGTGTTGGAGAAGATAAAATATTCTCTTAAGGCAAAAGTTGATGAAATATTAGGCAAAGGGAATCCGAAAGATGTATTAAGCAGGCTGTGCCTGCTGGTACTGGTTGTAATTTTTTTCAAGAATATATTCTCGTACATGCAGGGCTACATTATGGCTTATGTAGAACAAGGCGTGGTACGAAACCTCCGTGAGGATGTATATGAATCGTATCACAGGCTTCCTCTTTACTACTTTCAGGAAAGAAAAACCGGCGACCTTATCAGCAGGGTTATAAACGACTGTAACACAGTCAACACTAATCTCAACTCTTCCCTTATAAACCTCATGAAAGAACCCATTAATATCTTTGTTCTTCTCAGTCTCATGATTGTCATAAGCTGGCAGCTTGCTTTGATTTCTTTTCTGGTGGCGCCGCCGATTCTTTTTGTCATTTCCAGGATAAGTAAAAAACTCCGCCGCCGCACAACCCATACTCAAGGCCGTGTTTCCGCGATTACTTCAGTTCTGGAAGAGACGATTTCGAATATAAGGGTTGTCAAGGCTTTTGCAATGGAACCTTTTGAGATTAATAAATTTAAAAAAGCTAATTATAAATATTTCCGATCCCTTCTCAGGTTATTCAGAATCAGGCGTCTATCGTCGCCCGTGACGGAATTTCTAGGTGTCACTATAGCGGTTGGTGTGCTCTGGATCGGAGGAAGGATGGTTATTGACCAGCGAGGGATTCTTGCTCCTGAGGAATTTATTGTATTCATTTTATTATTGATCTCGCTTATGCAGGGCGCTAAGCGTCTGAGCGAAGTTAATAACAAGATTCAGATGGGAATCGCCGCGACCGGAAGAGTTTTTGAGATAATAGATCAACCGAGCGATATTGCCGACCCTCCTCATCCACGCCCAATAGACAGGATTTGTGATAGTATTCGTTTCTGCAACGTCTGGTATGAATACAATCCCGATGAACCTGTTCTGAAAGGCATAAACATGGAGGTAAAGGTTGGCGAAAATATTGCCATTGTCGGCCCATCAGGCGCAGGAAAATCGACACTGGTTGACCTTCTTCCGCGCTTTTTCGATCCTGTGTCTGGCTCTGTTGAGATTGACGGAGTTGATATTCGCGAACACAGGCTTGATGATCTAAGGAAGAATTTTGGTATTGTGACTCAGGAGACGATACTGTTTCATGATACCATCAGGGATAATATTGCCTACGGCAGACCGGACATACTCTTTGAGGATATCGTTGAAGCGGCGAAAACAGCATTTGCGCATGATTTTATAATGAATTTTGAAAATGGTTATGATACGATAATCGGTGACAGGGGAACAAAACTTTCAGGCGGCCAGAAACAG
>JABHYP010000073.1 GCA_018656855.1 Candidatus Latescibacterota bacterium
TCCAAAAGACCTGTCAGAAGATATTCTTCTTTTATGGGTTGAGGACAGAGTTTGGGATAAATACATGAATATCCCAGAAAAAGAAGTTTTTTTACTTTGTGAATACAGACCTCGAAAATTTGCGCTAAAAACGAACAATTTTTTGGACATCAGACAAGGCATTTTTCGATATGTAGGGCTTTTGAGCATCATAACACCCCGAATTTATTGAATGTGGTTTGGTTATGAATGTCCAATTTTTAGGCAATCGGCTGCATCGTCTTGCTAATACACCGTTTTTACATCTGTTTAAAAGCTGACTTAACGAGGTCTGAATATAATACATACATGTTTAAAAAATAACAAAGAAGCACTATTTTCAACGTTAGGGATTTCACAAGAAATACACTACGTAACTTTGGATTCAATAAGCACATCCCATTTGGGCAGTGTGTTTGAACGTTCAATTCTATTTTCGTAAGGTTTCATTTCTTTTTTTGTAAGCCGGATTCCTTTCTTGTATAACGTTTCCACCAAAGTGACAAACGGCTTTATCCCTTTCCATGTCATCGTACATGCCCAATTGAATGTTTTTGATACTGAATCCAATATTTCTCCGTTCCAATGCTCCTCCAATATTCCCCAACATCTTTCAACCGGATTGTACTTGCTATGATAGGGAGGATAATAAACCAGGCGGATTCGCAAACCTGTTTTGTCACTGAATTCGGTCATCCTGCGAATGAATTGAGTCCGACTGCTTGCCGAATTCGGACCATTGTCAAGATTGATAACCAACTCCTTTATATGAGGATAGGCAAGGCTGGTTTTTTTCCACCACATTTCCAAACAGTCAACTATGAAATCACTTGTTTCAAAAGATGTGCCAAGAAAGATAAAAAACATTCCGCTCAAAACCTCAAGAATACCGTACGGAACCAACTTCATTTCAGGATTCATATCATGGTCTTCTGCTTTCTTTGCTTCCTGATCCCGTGACTTTCCATTTCGCGAAAACTCGCTTATCTTTACTTTTGCCTTGGCATCAATAGAAATTCGAAGAGACTCGGGATTCTCATCGGACTCACGGTTTGTCTTCCATACATTTTCAAATATTTCATCAACCTCTTTTATCTTCTTCGCAGGTTTGGATTTCAGGACTCGTTTAAGGTTGTATCCCATGCGGTTCAACATGTTGATCAGAGTGTTTTCTGAGGGAAGTTCCTCTTCATTATACCCTTTATCTTCAATCAGGGCATTTTTGAGAGATTTGCCTGTAATCCTTGTATATGTAACAGAACTTTTCATGGCAGGATCTGCCTGAGTTTGAGCTTCTGTAATGGATATTATGTCTTCTTTGATACCAGGAATCGTGTCTTCTGTTTTTTTTCTTCCCCGTCCCTGATAATTATCCACGCATCTGATCTTGCTTTGGGCTTCTTTAAGGCCTTTTGTCACACTCTCTCTTCCCCATCCCATCTTCCGCTCGGCTTTGTATGC
Source organism: Candidatus Latescibacterota bacterium (assembly GCA_018656855.1). Classification (GTDB taxonomy): domain Bacteria; phylum Latescibacterota; class Latescibacteria; order Latescibacterales; family Latescibacteraceae; genus JABHYP01. The sequence continues at coordinate 1,480 of JABHYP010000073.1, forward strand.
GCTACCGTCGAAATATTCCATAGTAATATCAGCCTGATATCTCCTTCTTTTGTAACCGGTCAGCCTTTTGCACGCATCTTTTATCAGAATTTTTGCTTCTCCACTCATTCTTTTCATCCGTTACCCTTTTCAATGTATTAATTTCATGTCTTTCATACATTGCTCTCATAGCACCTCCTTCTCTTTATGTCTTGCATTTTTTTTGAAATTGCGTTTCAATCTGATAAAAATTCCGATGCATTTACCTTTTCAGAGTAACATTACACTTGAAAAAATGAGTAGTTTATTTCTTGGAAAATCCCTTACACAGATTATTTGCTCAGCAATATGAATGCTACTTATTATCCAAAGCGGGCGATGCCCGCAACCCAATCTCCGAATGATATGAGTTTTTAGTTTCAAGTTTTTAGTTGAGCGGCTTGTTCAAGCTGTAAAGTAATGTTGCTATTACGAGCTTGCCTTCCTGGTTGTTACTAAAAACTTGAAACTCAAAACTTAAAACCAACGATAACATGATTTTCTTGTTTTTTATGACAGAAGTTCGGGAATAAGGCACTAAATCCTGTCCATCCTGTTAATCCCGTCAAAAAAATTAGACAGGATAAGGGATTTTCCAAGAAATAAACTACTCATTTTTTTCAAGTGTAATGTTACTCTGAAAAGGTAAATGCATCGGAATTTTTATCAGATTGAAACGCAATTTCAAAAAAAA